>NZ_JAQDKY010000016.1:0-64399 GCF_027662325.1 Blautia faecis
GTTAAACAAGAATTTAGAGCAACAAGCTCAGGCAATTTACAGCCGTATGTTTATTGAGCACCGACAAGAAAGTTGGAGCACAGGGCAGCTGTCTGACTTAATCTCAGTTAAGTATGGAAAAGATCATAAAAAACTGGCTGACGGAAACTATCCAGTATATGGATCAGGCGGAATAATGCGATATGTAGAAAAGCCTCTCTATACTGGCGAATCTGTTCTAATTCCCCGTAAAGGAACTCTCAACAATGTCATGTATGTCAATGAAGCGTTCTGGTCGGTAGACACCATGTTCTATACCGAGATGCTGCGTCCTAATATTGCAAAATTTGTATACCATTTTGTAAAAAGCAAAGATCTGGCTTCACTGAATGCTGGCTCTGCTGTACCGAGCATGACAACCAATATTCTTAACGCAATGCAACTATATATTCCTGACGAAAAAACATTAGAAAAGTTTGAGAATATAGTTTCGCCAATGTATAGTGCAATGCAGGAAAACACAAAAGAATCCAAGATTCTTGCCAATACTCGTGATGCACTTCTGCCAAAACTTATGCCCGGCGAGCTTGATGTCTCTGACATCGATCTTTAAGCCGCTAAATTCTTGTTTACCACGAAAAATGTAACGAAAAAAGGAGTGATTAACCTATGGCTGGCTTTTATACCGAAGCAGACTATGAAAATTCTGTTATAGAGCTATTTCAGAATATGGGGTATCGGCATGTCTATGCTCCTGATTTGGAGCGGGACTTCAAAAGCCCCCTGTATGAAGATAAATTAGACGAAACACTGCATCGTTTGAATCCGGATATGCCGGAGGATGCAATTCACGATGCTTTGTATAAGCTGAGAAATTTTGAAAATGCGGAAATTGTGCAGAAAAACGCTCTTTTTATGGATTACATTCAGCACGGTGTAGAAGTGCGTTATTTTGTCAAGGGTGAGGAACGCTCCGGCTTGGTATATCTTGTTGATTACAAGAATCCGGACAACAACTCCTTTATTGTGGCGAACCAGTGGACATTTATTGAGAACAGCACCAAACGCCCTGACGTACTGCTATTTTTGAATGGTATGCCGGTAGTCCTGGTGGAACTGAAATCTCCCTCTCGTGAGGAAACGGATGCATCCGAAGCATACACACAGATTCGCAACTATATGCATGAGATTCCTTCCATGTTTATTTATAACTGTATCTGTGTTATGAGTGACCTTATGACATCGAAAGCTGGTACAATCACTTCTGGCGAAGATCGCTTCATGGAATGGAAAACGAAGGACGGCGGCTATGAAAATACACAGTATGCTCAGTTCGATACATTTTTTGAGGGTATTTTTGAAAAAGAACGTTTACTGGATATTATCAAGAACTTTATCTGTTTCTCCAATGAAGGAACCAAACAGTTCAAGATATTAGCAGGTTATCACCAGTATTTTGCTGTCAATAAGGCAGTACTTTCCACGAAACACGCAACGGAGACAGACGGCAAGGGTGGTGTATTCTGGCATACACAAGGCAGCGGCAAATCGCTGTCGATGGTGTTTTATGCCCATTGTCTGCAAGATGCTTTGGATAGCCCGACCATCGTAGTTATCACAGATCGCAACGACCTGGATGACCAGCTTTACAGGCAATTTGCCAAGTGCAAGGATTTTCTGCGTCAAGACCCAGTTCATGCCGAAAGCCGGGTGCATTTGAAAGAATTACTGGACGGTAGAAAAGCAAACGGCATTATTTTTACCACGATGCAGAAATTTGAGGAATCCTTTGATTGCCTTTCTGAGCGCAGAAATATTGTGGTTATGGCGGATGAAGCTCATCGTGGGCAGTACGGTTTGAAAGAAAAGGTCGATGTCAAGACAGGTGAAATCAAAATCGGTTCTGCTCGTATTATCCGCAATGCTCTGCCGAATGCAACTTTTATCGGATTTACCGGAACACCGATTTCTATGAAAGACCGCAATACTCGTGAAGTGTTTGGTGACTACATAGATATTTACGACATGACACAGGCAGTTGAAGATGGTGCTACTCGTCCGGTATATTACGAAAGCCGTGTTATCAAGCTGAAACTGGATGAGCAGACTTTGAAGCTCATTGACCAAGAATATGACATTATGGCAAAAAATGCTGATCCAGAGGTTATCGAAAGGAGCAAAAAAGAACTGGGGAAGATGGAAGCCATTCTTGGCAATGAGAAAACTATCAACTCCCTTGTGGACGATATTTTGAATCATTATGAAAATTATCGTGCGAATCTGCTCACAGGTAAGGCAATGATCGTAGCATACTCACGCCCTATTGCCATGAAGATATATGAGCGTATCTTGCAACTTCGTCCCGGATGGACGGATAAGGTTGCTGTTGTTATGACAGGTAGTAACAAAGATCCAGAAGAATGGAATAAAATCATCGGCAATAAACACCATAAGGATGAGCTGGCAAAGGAGTTTAAGGATAATGATAGTCCGCTGAAGATTGCCATTGTCGTGGATATGTGGCTTACAGGATTTGATGTGCCATCTCTTGCAACCATGTATGTGTACAAGCCGATGCAGGGGTATAATCTGATGCAGGCTATTGCCAGAGTAAACCGTGTATTTGGAGATAAGGAAGGCGGTCTGATTGTCGATTATGTTGGCATTGCTTCTGCATTGAAGCAGGCAATGAATGACTACACTACTCGCGATAGGAAGAATTACGGTGATACCGATGTTGCCAAGGTTGCATATCCGAAGTTCCTTGAGAAACTGTCTATCTGTCGGGATTTGTTCCACGGTTATGATTATTCCAAGTTTATGACAGGTACGGATTTGGAGCGTTCCAAGGCAATCAGCGGTGCGGTCAACTTTATTGTCGCTGTGAATAAAGAACAGGAACGAGAGGATTTCCTGAAAGAGGCATTGCTGCTCAGGCAAGCATTGTCGCTGTGTTCTTCTCTGGCAGAAAAAGAGCTGCGTGTGGAAGCGGCATTCTTTGAATCTGTTCGTGTGCTTGTTACAAGATTGATGAATCAGGGAGAGGGGAAGAAAATTTCTCTGCCAGAAATGAATGCTCGCATTAACGAGCTTCTGAAAGCCAGTGTTCAGAGCGAAGGCGTCATTAACCTTTTCTCAGATATAAATCAGGAATTTTCGCTCTTTGATCCAAAGTTCCTTGAGGAAATCTCTAAAATGAAGGAGAAAAACCTTGCTGTAGAGCTGTTAAAAAGGCTGATTGCGGAACAGGTGCAGATTTACCGTCATACAAATGTGGTAAAATCGCAGAAATTCAGTGAAATTATACAGCGTGCTATGAATGCGTATCTGAATGGAATGTTGACCAATGAACAGGTTATTGAAGAATTGCTGAATCTGGCAAAACAGATTGCGACAGCTCATAAAGAGGGAGACAAGCTTGGACTGACTGCTGATGAACTGGCATTTTATGATGCGCTGACAAAGCCGGAGGCCATTAAGGATTTCTATGAAAACGAAGAACTGATTGCCATTACAAAGGAACTGGCAGATACACTGCGTAAGAACAGAACAATAGATTGGCAGAAACGGGATTCTGCCAGAGCGAAAATGCGTATGATGATTAAGCGGTTGCTCAAAAAGCATCGCTATCCGCCGGAAGGAATGGATGATGCAGTGCAGACCGTGATGACACAGTGTGAGCTATGGACAGATAATAATGATATGGAGAATTACGCTGAGAATAGCAAGGTGTATACCTATTCTCCGAAAACGGAATTGGGTATGGTTGCTGAAGACACGGCACCGTATGGGAAATAGATATATAAGTAAGGAAGGGGATGCCTATATTATATTCAAAATCAAAAACATTGTTAAAGAAATATCTTTACTTTATTTAAGGGGTAAGTTATAATAATTCTGCTTAAAAGAATAAATGTGCCAAGTGCTGAAAAAATATATAAAATTTGTGCTATTTTCAGAAGAGGGAATCAGGTGAGAATCCTGAACGATCCGGTCACTGTATTCAGTTATGCCACATTCATATCCATTGCATTTTTATGTGAGAAGGGAATGGGGATTTAAGCTGTAAGCCAGGAAACCTGCTTGGTTCATAGAAAGAAACTTCCGTGTAAAGTGCTGTCTTTCGTATCATGTTTTTTTGTGATGCCCGCTTTTTCATGGAAGCGGACTTTTTTCTTTTAAAAACAAAAAAACAAAAGAAAAAATAAGGAGAAAAAGCATGAAAAACATGAAAACAGCAGCAGGAATGTTATGTCTGGCAGGAATTCTCAGCCTGGGAATGGGAACAACTGTATTTGCGGAGGATGGAGACAGCCATTATCCCGTAACGATCACAACCTACAATTACGAGCATGAGCCAGTTGAAATGACTTTTGAGAAAGCTCCGGAGAAAGTATTTGCCTATGCAAACTCTAACGTAGAAGAGCTTTTGGCACTTGGTCTCGGTGATAAGATCGTAGCAGCCTGCGGCCTGGACGGTGATGTGCGTGAGGATTTAAAGGATGAATTTGACAAGATCCAGTACATGGATACCAAGCCATCCAAAGAGGAAGTAGTTGCAATGGAGCCTGATTTTATTGCAGCATGGTATTCCTCCTTCAGTGATGACTGGCTTTCTGATGTAAGCTTCTGGCAGGAGAGAAATGTAAATACATATATGTCCCTGAACAGTGCTGCAAAGGGACCGGCTTCTGAGTTCCCACGTACAATTGAAGACGAATATGAGGATATCCTGAACCTTGGCAAGATCTTTGATTGTGAAGACAAGGCAGAAGAAATCGTTGATCAGATGAAGGGTGAGATTGATAAAGTAAAAGAGCATGTAGAAGGAACAGACCCGTTATCTGTAGCAGTTCTTGAGGATGAGGGAGATTCCTTCCGTGTATATGGAACAGAGACACTTGGCGGAAATATTCCGGAGACACTTGGTGCGGAGCTGAAGCTTGGTGCAGAGAACTCTGAAAACGTTGGTGCAGAGGATCTGATTGCAGCTGATCCGGACGTATTATTCATGATCAACTATGATGGATTTATGACAGCTGATGAGGCTATCGCTGATATTACAGATAACCCTGCATATGCAAGCCTTTCAGCAGTTAAGAACAACAAAGTATTCTCTGTAAACCTGAATGAAGTATACTGCAGCGGTGTCAGAACCTATGATGGAATTATGACATTTGCAAAAGCATTATATCCGGATCTGTACGAATAAAATGAAAAGAAAACCGGATTTTAAAAATGGAATTTTTCATGGAAAGCCGATCTATGTGCTGGCGGTGATATTACTGACTGTGCTTCTGGTGATATCCATTCTGACTGCAGTTACCATTGGTTCTGTAGATCTTTCTGTGAAAGATGTGTATAGTGTAATTTTGTATAAAGTATTTGGAATCGGGGATCCGGAGGTTTATGGTGTAGGAGCCATGTCTGATATTGTGTGGTTTATCCGCCTTCCCCGTATTCTTCTTGCAACAGCCGTTGGCATGGGTCTGGCAGTTGCAGGTGTGGTAATGCAGGCCATTGTGAAAAATCCGATTGCAGATCCGTATATTCTGGGTATTTCCTCTGGTGCATCTCTTGGTGCAACAGTGGCAATCTTTCTTGGAGTTGGAGCCGTATTTGGCTCCAACTCTATTGGAATCTGCGCATTTATCGGAGCCTTCCTTATTTCTGTACTGGTACAGATCACTGCAAATATAGGAGGCCGGGCAAATTCGGTCCGACTTCTGCTTGCAGGTACAGCACTTGGAAGTGTGTGCAGTGCATTTTCAAACTTTGTTGTCTATATTGCGGGCGACAGAGATGGAATCCAGACAGTTACTTTCTGGCTGATGGGAAGTCTGGCAGGTGCGAAATGGGAAAATCTGGCTGTGATTATTCCCTGCGTTTTTATAGCAACCCTGTTTTTCTGCACCCAGAGCCGTATTCTCAATATGATGCTGCTTGGAGATGAGGTATCCATCACATTAGGCACTGACCTGCACAGATATCGTCAGGTATATCTTGTGGTGACAGCATTGCTGATTGGTTTTGTGGTATATTCCGCAGGTATCATTGGATTTGTAGGACTCATTATTCCTCATGTGGTAAGAATGTTCTTTGGAACAGATCATAAGAAAATGCTTCCACTGTCAGCACTTAGCGGTTCCATTTTCCTGATTTGGGCAGATGTTGCTTCCAGGATCATTATTCCAAAGAGCGAAGTTCCCATCGGAATCCTGGTATCCATGATCGGAGCACCTTGCTTTATTTATCTGCTGGTACGCAGATCTTATGGATTCGGAGGTGAGAAATCATGAAACTGACAGCTTCTGATATCCATGTAGAGCTTGGCGGAAATGAGATCCTTAAGGGAATTGACGCAGCCATAAAGGAAAAGGAATTTGTAGGAATCATAGGACCAAACGGAAGTGGAAAAAGTACACTGCTGAAATGTATTTACCGTGTACTTAAGCCTGATACCGGCGTGATCATGCTGGATGGAAAACCGCTGAACGAATATAAGGTAAAGGATTCTGCAAAAGCACTGGCAGTGGTGTCCCAGCACAACTACTATAATTTTGAATTTTCCGTACAGGAAATTGTAATGATGGGAAGGGCTCCTCATAAGAAAACCATGGAACGGGATAATGCCGAGGATTATAAGATCGTGGAAGAGTGTCTGGAAAAAGTGGGAATGATTCCCTATCGGCACCGTGTTTTTTCCAGTCTGTCTGGCGGTGAGCAGCAGCGAATCATTCTGGCAAGAGCTCTGGCGCAGAAAACGGACTGTCTGATCCTGGATGAGCCTACCAACCATCTTGACATCAAATACCAGCTTCAGCTTCTGGATATTGTAAAAAGTCTCGGGATTACCGTGATCGGTGCTTTGCATGATCTGAATATTGCAGCAGCATATTGCGACCGGATCTATGCCATGAAGAACGGTCGTCTGGTGGCTTGCGGAACTCCGGAAGAAGTCATTACAGAAGATTTTATACATATGTTGTATGAAGTAGATGCAACTGTAAAAAAGGATGAATACGGCATGCTGAATGTTACATACCATCCTTTGCATGTGAAAAAATAAAGGAAAAGTGGAGGAAATCTGAATGAGCGATACAGCAAAAAAAGGGATCCTTGTAGTCAGCTTTGGCACCAGTCACGAGGACACCAGAGTAGTGACCATTGATGCAATTGAAAAAGAAATTGGAGCTGCTTTTACAGATTGTAAAGTTTATCGCGCATGGACAAGCAAGATGATCCTTGCCAGAATTGCAAAGAGAGATCATATTCACTATGACAATGTGACAGAAGCAATGGAGCGTATGAGAACAGATGGAATCACAGAGGTGATCGTCCAGCCTACGCATGTAATGAACGGTGTGGAAAATGACCTTATGAAAAAGGATGTTCTGGCGTGTGCGGATCATTTCCAATCTGTGAAATTCGGAGCTCCTCTGCTTACAACAGAAGAAGACAATGAGTATGTGGTGAAAGCGGTTGCAGATGAGTTCCCTGTAATTAAGGATAAGGAAACGGCACTTGTGCTTATGGGGCATGGAACCGAGCACTACGCAAATGCCGTTTATGCCGCACTGGATTACAGATTCAAGGATATGGGATATGAAAATGTGATCGTAGGAACTGTGGAAGGTTATCCTGAAATTGACCAGGTCCTGAAACAGCTTGGAAAATGCGGGGTAAAAAAAGTGGTAATCGCACCGTTTATGATCGTTGCCGGTGACCATGCGAAAAATGACATGGCAGGAGAGGAAGAAGACTCCTGGAAAAATATCATCAGCAAAGCTGGCTATGAAGTGCAGACAGTTCTGAAAGGACTGGGGGAATATGAAAGTATTCGAAAACTCTTTGTGGAACATGCGAGGGAAGCGGTATGATTAAAATTGGAACACTGACCTGCCTTCATTCCAATAATGTCTGTGCCAGAGTGGGATGCCTGAAGGCCTTTCAGAATCGCAGTGACTTTTTTGATGGATATTCTCCGGACACACTTCTGGGAGCAATGATGACCTGTAATGGATGCAAAAGTGCAAATCCCAAAGAACCGGATGTAGATGAGGGAATTCTGGAAAAAATAGACAGGCTGGTCAGCGAAGAAATTAAGGTGATGCATGTGGGAGCCTGTCGTCTGGACAGGGAGAAAAAAGAGTGCCCAAGAATTGCCAAAATCTGTGAGATGATAGAATCCAGGGGAATCCAGGTGGTAAGAGGAACTCACAGAGAATCCTGAAACAGGATAGAGAAATCGTATAGGGAAAACTTCCAGGCAGATTGTGGAAAATAGTCCGTCTGGAAGCTTTTTTATTGCTGTGTTTTGCCTGGCTTTATTGACAATATACGCAGGAATTAGTAAAATGAGCGGTGGCAGAAAATGATATTTAAGGAGAATTACATAAGATGAGTATTTCTATGATTGGAATAGACCATAGTATGGCTCCCGTAGATATACGAGCCTTGTTTGCATTTACCAGAAAAAATGCAGGGGAGGCTATGGAAAAATTAAAGGAACAGCGGGGAATAGACGGCTGTATTATTCTTTCTACATGCAATCGCCTGGAGATATGGGCAAGTGTGGATGATGAGGCAGAGCTTTCTTTATATAAAGAGCTTTGTAAACTGAAAAATATTAATGATGATCAGTACGAGATATATTTTACAAAGCGTGAAGGCCATGCTGCTGTGGAACATCTGTTTTACCTTGCATCCGGTCTGAAATCCCAGATACTTGGAGAAGATCAGATTCTTACTCAGGTAAAAGATGCACTGGGAATTGCCAGAGAGCATTTTACAACAGATGGAGCCCTTGAAGTGCTTTTCCGAATGGCTGTAACAGCAGGAAAAAAGATTAAAACGGAGGTACCATTTTCTCATGGAAATCCGTCTGTGATCCATCAGGCGATAGAAATGCTTGACAGACAGGGCTATTACGTACAGGATAAGGTCTGCATGGTGATCGGAAATGGGGAAATGGGAAAGGTTGCAGCCCAGGCTCTTATGGAAGCCGGTGCAGATGTGACTGTAACCGTGCGTCAGTATCGCAGCGGAATGGTGAATATTCCATTTGGATGTAAACGAATTAATTATGGCGAAAGAATGGACTATCTGCCTAAGTGTGATCTTGTAGTCAGTGCTACGGCAAGTCCGAATTTTACTTTGCGTGAGGAACTGTTTGAAAATCTGGAACTGGAAAAAAGTATTGTTCTCATTGATCTGGCAGTTCCAAGGGATATTGAACCGGAGGTTGGAAAATTCGAAGGGATAACCTTGTTTGATATGGATAGCTTCCGCATGGAAGAAACTCCGGCTGAGCTTCAGGAAAATCTTGAGGCGGCAGGACTGATCGTGAGAGATCAGATGGATGAATTTTTTAAATGGTTAGATGGTAAGGAACTGATACCAAGAATTCAGGAAATCAAAGAGAATGCAGTGAATGACTTTAACCTGCGGATCATGAAGCCATTGAAAAACACACAGATGGATGAGCAGGAAAAAGAGAAGTTGATAAATGCAGTGGATACTGCAATGGGGAAGGTTATAAATAAAATGCTGTTTGCATTGAGAGACAGTGTGAATGAGAAAGCATTTCTGGAATGTGTAGCAGGACTGGAGAAAACATATGAAAAATAAGCGCTATTTCCCACTGTATGTGGATCTATCGGATAAGAACATTGTGGTAGTGGGTGGGGGAACCATTGCCACAAGAAGAGTGAAAGCATTATTATTATTTACCAGGAATATTACAGTAATTGCGCCGAAGATGACAGCAGATCTCTGGGAACTGGGCAAGCTGGGAAAAATTCAGATCCAGCCCCGTCCTGTGAAAAAATCGGATTTCTCTATGGCTTATATGGTGCTGGCTGTTACGAATAACAGTGAGCTAAATGAGGAAATTTACCGTACCTGTAAAGAAGAGGGAATTTATGTAAATGTTGCAAGTGATAAGAATTTGTGCGATTTTTACTTTCCCGGAATTTGTCTGAAGGATGATATTGTAGTGGGAATCACGGCCAGCGGTGTCAATCACAAAAAGGCTAAGGCAGTAAGAGAAAAAATGCAGGCACTTCTGGAAGAACTGGAAAAAGATGAGGATAGTTATGAATAAAAAAGTTGTGATCGGAAGCAGGGAAAGCAAGCTTGCCGTACTGCAAAGCCAGATGGTGAAGGATTATATTGTATGCAGGCATCCGCAAATGGATGTGGAAATCCTGACCATGAAGACTACAGGAGACAAAATACTGGACCGTACTCTGGATAAGATTGGAGGAAAAGGCCTTTTTGTAAAGGAACTGGATCGGGCGCTTTTAGAGGGCAGAAGTCAGCTTTCTGTTCATAGCCTGAAGGATATGCCTATGGAAGTCCCGGAAAAGCTCCCCATACTTGCTTTTTCAAAAAGGGAAGACGTAAGAGATGTGCTGGTTCTCCCAAAAGGCTGTGATGTTCTGGATCCTTTGAAGCCTATCGGTTGTTCCAGCCTTCGCAGAAAGCTGCAGCTGAAAGAAATTTACCCGGATATGCAGGTGAAAAGTATTCGTGGAAATCTTCAGACCAGACTGGAAAAGCTGGATAGTGGAGAATATTCTGCGTTAGTTCTTGCAGCCGCCGGTTTGAAACGTCTGGGGCTTGAAAACAGGATCAGCAGGTATTTTGATACAGAAGAAATGATTCCGGCAGCGGGACAGGGAATTCTTGCAGTTCAGGGAATTGATGGTCTGGATTATGAGTTTCTGAAAGGGTATGATGATTTGCAGGCCCATCAGGCTGCAACAGCAGAGAGAGCCTTTGTAAAATATTTAAATGGCGGATGTACCTCTCCGGTAGCTGCCTATGGAGAAATCAAAGATGGTCAGTTGAAACTTACCGGTCTTTACTATGAAGAAAAGACTGGACATTATCTGAAAGGATATAAAACAGGAAATCCTTCAGATGCAGAAAAACTGGGAACTTCTCTTGCAAAAGAACTGCAGGAGCGCTGCAAAGTGGAATACAAAGAGTCTGGCTTGCAGGAAGACAACAAAAAAGAACCGGGAAAAGTCTGGCTGGTGGGAGCTGGTCCTGGAGATGTGGGGCTTTTTACAATGAAAGGTGCCCAGGTTCTGGAACAGGCAGATGTGGTTGTTTATGACAGCCTGGTAGGACAGGGAATCCTGACCAGAATTCCTGCTTCTGCAAAACTGATCAATGTGGGAAAACGTGCTGGCCACCATACTATGTCCCAGGAGAAGATTAACCAGGTTCTTGCTGATGAGGCAAAAAAGGGCAACCGGGTAGTACGTCTGAAAGGCGGCGATCCTTTCCTTTTTGGACGAGGAGGAGAGGAACTGGAGCTTCTCACAAAGGAGGGCATTCCTTATGAAGTAGTTCCTGGTGTGACTTCCCCGATTTCCGTACCTGCATATAACGGAATTCCTGTGACACATCGGGATTTCTGTTCGTCTGTCCATGTTATCACCGGACATAAGCGCAAGGGAATGGAGTATGACATTGATTTTGAGGCGCTGGTACATACGAAAGGAACTCTTGTTTTTCTCATGGGAATCACTGCCATGGAGGATATCTGCAGTGGCCTTATGAAAGCTGGAATGGATCCGGATATGCCGGCTGCTGTTTTATCCAAGGGTACTACGGCTGGTCAGCAAAGAGTCGTGGCAACTGTCGCTACATTAAAGACAGCCTCTGATCAGGCGAAAATCCAGACACCGGCCATTATTGTGGTAGGAAAGGTCTGCACTTTGGCAGATGATTTTGCCTGGTATGAGAAATTACCTCTGGCAGGCTGGAAGATTCTTGTCACCCGGCCAAAGGAGAATATTTCCAGAACTGCGGCCCTTCTTCGGGAGAAAGGTGCAGAAGTACTGGAACTTCCATCCATCAGTATTATCCCTCTGGAGGATCAGAGCAGACTGTACCAGGCCTTTTCTCATATCCGCAGCTATGACTGGCTGGTATTTACAAGTCCTGCAGGCGTGGAAGTTTTCTTCAGGCAAATGGAGAAAAAGAAGATCGACCTGCGTTCTCTTGGAAATGCAAAAATCGCGGTGATCGGTGAGGGCACAAAGAAGAAATTTCTGGAAAGAGGAATCTATCCGGATTTCATGCCTTCTGTTTATGATGGAAATACCCTTGGAAAAGAACTTGGCGCTCTTTTAAATGGAACAGAAAAGATTCTGATTCCAAGAGCCTCCCTTGGAAACAAGGAGCTGGCAGAAGAACTGAAAAAAACAGGTGCACAGGTGGATGATATTCCGACTTACGAGACCGGATATGTAAGCTGTCCTCTTATTAATGAGAAAAGAGAATTTGAAGAGGGCACCATTGACCTGGCTGTATTTACCAGTGCTTCCACAGTGAAAGGCTTTGTGGAGAGTACCAAAGGACTTGATTATTCCAGGGTTCGTGCTGCATGTATTGGAAAACAGACTCGTGCAGCGGCGGATTCTTATGGAATGCAGACATATATGTCAGAAAAAGCAACCATCGACAGTCTGATCGAACTGGTTGAGACACTGAAGAGGAGTGAAGAAAAATGGAACTGATTAAGAGACCTAGAAGATTAAGGGGCAGTGCAAATTTGCGAAAAATGGTGAGAGAGACCAGAATGGACAAATCTTCTCTTATCTATCCGCTGTTTGTAATGGAAGGAAATGGAATCCAGGAAGAGATTCCTTCCATGGAAGGGCAGTACCGTTACAGCCTGGACCGTCTTCCCTATAAGCTGGAGCAGTTGGAAAAAGCAGGGGTAAACAGCATTATGCTTTTTGGAATCCCGGCTCATAAGGATGAAGTCGGAAGCGGCGCTTACGCTCAGGATGGTATTGTACAGAAGGCACTTCGGGAAGCAAAGAGCAGATTTCCAGAGATGTATTATGTGACAGATGTGTGCATGTGTGAATATACCTCTCACGGTCACTGCGGCGTTCTTTGCGGCCATGATGTTGACAACGACAAGACATTGGAGCTTCTGGCAAAAACAGCTCTGTCTCATGCGCAGGCTGGCTCTGATATGATCGCGCCTTCCGATATGATGGACGGACGTGTAGCTGCCATCCGTAAAGAACTGGATCTGGGCGGTTATACCAATATTCCAATCATGTCTTATGCGGTGAAATACGCTTCTGCGTTCTATGGCCCGTTCCGTGATGCAGCCGGAAGTGCTCCTGCTTTTGGAGACCGCAAGAGCTATCAGATGGATTTCCACAATAGAAGAGAGGGAATGAAAGAAGCTCTTATGGATATTGAAGAAGGCGCTGATATTATTATGGTGAAGCCTGCCATGTCTTATCTTGATATGGTATCTGAGATCTCCAAGGCTGTGAATGTTCCGGTAGCTGCCTATAGTGTAAGTGGTGAGTATGCCATGGTGAAGGCGGCGGCAAAGATGGGCTGGATCGACGAAGAGCGGATCATTGGAGAAATGGCGGTGGGAGCTTATCGTGCAGGTGCCCAGATTTATATCACTTATTTTGCAGAAGAAATTGCAAAAATGATGGAGGAAGGGAGAATCGGATAATGACAAAGTCTGAGAAGCTTTTTGAGAGAGCGGTAAAAAGAATCCCCGGCGGTGTAAACAGTCCGGTGCGTGCATATGGCGCTATAGGAGAAGCACCGAGATTTATTGAACGTGCAGATGGCTGCTATATTTATGATGTAGATGGCAACCGCTATATTGATTACATAGATTCCTGGGGACCAATGATCCTGGGACACAATTTTCCTGCAATACGGGAAAGTGTTCTGAAGGCCTGTGAAAAAGGTCTGAGCTTTGGATGCGCTACAGAGATCGAAGTGGAAATGGCTGAATTTATCTGTGACAGAATCCCGCATGTGGATATGATCCGAATGGTCAATTCTGGTACAGAGGCTGTTATGAGTGCAATCCGTGTTGCAAGAGGTTATACGGGGAAAAATAAGATCATCAAATTTGCAGGCTGCTATCATGGACACAGTGATGCCATGCTGGTAAGCGCAGGTTCCGGTGTGATGACAAGTGGTGTGCCGGACAGTGCCGGTGTTCCAAAAGGCTGTACAGAGGATACTATGCTGGCAGTTTACAACGATCTTGGCAGTGTGGAGACTCTTTTTCAGCAGGCAGAGGGTCAGGTGGCAGCAGTGATCGTGGAAGCAGTTGGAGCCAACATGGGTGTAGTTCCGCCAAGGGAAGGATTTCTGCAGGGACTTCGCGCTCTTTGCGACCAATACCATGCCCTTCTTATTTTTGATGAGGTGATTACCGGATTCCGACTTGCATTTGGCGGCGCAGCACAGTATTTTGGTGTAACACCGGATCTGGTTACTTATGGAAAAATCATTGGTGCCGGAATGCCGGTAGGTGCATATGGCGGAAGAAGAGATGTGATGGAATTGGTTGCTCCGGCAGGAAAAGTATATCAGGCAGGTACTTTAAGCGGAAATCCGGTAGCTATGGCTGCCGGGCTTACCCAGCTGAAATATTTGTATGACCATCAGGAAATTTACACGGAACTGGAGAAAAAGGGAGAGCTTCTCTACGGTGGAATGGGAAAAATCGTGAAAGAAAAAGGTCTGAATTACCAGATGAATTATGTGGGCTCTCTTGGAAGCCTGTTCTTTACGGGACAGCCTGTTGTAGATTATGTTTCCGCAAAATCTTCTGACACAGTGGCATTTGCAGAATATTTCAAAAAAATGCTGAATATGGGAATTCATATGGCTCCGTCCCAGTTTGAAGCCATGTTCCTGTCAGCGGCTCATACAGATGAAATTATTATGGAAACTCTGGATGCAGTAAAGCTTGTTCTTTGAAAATGTGTGTGGTATAATTTAGACACAATTACATAAAAGAAACCAGAATACGAGTTGCTGTAATAAAATGCGGCTGTAATAAATGAACCGTGGCAGAGGATTTACTGATATAGAGAATGCAGTAATATTCAGAGCTGCACAGTGACCCGCTACGCTGTAAAAAAGATCGGAAGAACAGCGTGAACGGATGGTTTCCAGAAAGAGACTGTAGGAGGCTAGACAAATGGGTAAGAAATATGTGGCTTATGTAGGAACCTATACTCACGGAACCAGCAAGGGAATTCAGGTTTATGACGTGAACCTGGAAGAAGGTACTCTCACAGAGAGAAGTGAAGTGGAAGTAAGTAATGCGTCTTATACCGCGGTATCCAAGAATGGAAAATACCTTTATTCTATCGAGGATGAGGGCGTTGCGGTATTCAAGCGTGATCATAATGGCGATTTGGCACGTATCAACAGCGTGGATATTGATGGCATGAGAGGTTGTTTCCTTGCTACAGACGTAGATGGCAAATATCTTTACGTAGCAGGTTATCACGATGGAAAGGTAACCGTTGTACACACTCATAAGGATGGACGTCTTGGAAGTGTTATGGACGGTGTTTTCCACACTGGTCTTGGAAGTGTTGCAGAGCGTAACTTCCGTCCTCACGTAAACTGTGTACGTCCTACTCCGGATAATAAATATCTCTGCGCAGTAGATAATGGAATTGACCAGATCAAGGTCTATCGTATTAATAAGCGGACAGATAAGCTGGAGCTGGTGGATATTGTAAGATGCCCGAGAGAGAGCGGACCGCGTATTATCCGTTTCAGTGCAGATGGACGTTATGCATATGTTCTGTTTGAGCTGAGCAATGAGATTAAAGTGTACAGCTACAATGGAGAGGGTGATACTCCGGAGTTTGAGCTGCTTCAAAGTGTTTCCACCCTTGCGAAGAAGGAAGACGGAAGCGTATCTCATAATGCCGCATCAGGTCTTGCTCTTGCACCGGATGGCAAGCATTTATTCTGCACTACAGCAGGTGAGAATACAGTAGGTATGTTTGAGGTAGATGGTGAGACTGGTCTTCTGGATCGTAAATTTGTTCTTCCTGTAAGTGGTGATTATCCGAAAGACCTTGTTATTTTCCCGGATAATCAGCACATTGCCGTTGCCAACCACTCCAGCAACAGCATTACAACCTTCAAGGTTGACTACGAGAAGAACATCATTATGATGAAGGGCAAACCACGTAAGATCGAGACCCCGAACTGTATCAATATCTGGCCGGTACCGGATGGAGAGGATATTGAGGATATAGAGGCCTGATAAATTCTGATTGACAAACAGGAAATGCTGTATTATACTTTTTTGATGTTGTGTTGAGAATTGAATAAAACGACCATTTTGGTGCCTGGTGGAAATTAAAATAAATTCTAGCAGGTCAAACGGGAAACAGGTGAAAATCCTGTGCTATGCCGTAGCTGTAACAGTTGAGTAAGCTTTCGAAACCACTGAATTTTTATCGGGAAGGGAAAGCATTATGATGACACTGGAGCCAGAATACCGGCCAGAATGAAGAACTTTTGCTGCGGGGCACGGTATAGGGGTTGGTTTTATATAACAGGATTATTATGTCATTAAGCCGCTGCGTTAGCAGCGGCTTTTTCACGCTTTTATTACATGAATTCCCTGATTTGGCAGAAGTTTATGCTATTGGAAAGGATAAACACAAATGGCAGAATTGTTAAAGAATATTCAGTCATATTGGGATATGAGAGCTGGAGGATTTTCAGATGCCAGTATGGAAGAAAGAAAAACAGAACCTGGAGAGAGATGGGAAAATATTTTCAAAAATTCTCTTAAAACGGGATGCCATGTATTAGATGATGGGTGTGGCGCTGGCTTTTTTACCACTTTGCTTGCTTCGATGGGATTTCAGGTGACTGCGGTAGATTATAGCACAAAAATGCTGGAAGAAGTCAGAAGAAATCTGGAGACAGAAGGACTTAAAGCAGAACTTCATCAGATGGATGTGCAAAGCTTAGAATTTGCTGATAATTCCTTCGACGCAGTGGTATCAAGAAACGTATTCTGGAACCTGGAGCATGCAGATAAAGCTTATGAGGAAGCGTACAGGGTTCTAAAAAAAGATGGAATTCTAATTCTGGAAGATGGAAATTATTATCGCCGTTTTTTTAGTGATAAGTATCAGAAAGCCTATGATGAGTTTCAGCGGGGACATGAAAAAGAAGAACAAGGGTGCCATGCGCGACATAATAAAGAAAATGTAGATTTTTCCATTATGGATGAAATTGCAAAGAAATTGCCAATGAGTCAGGTAGATCGACCTGCCTGGGATTTTAATAAACTTGTAGAAACAGGATTTCATAAAATACAGGTGGAAATAGCTGGCAGCCCTTTACCGATGAGTTTTTGTATTGTAGCACAGAAAGGCTGAAAAAGTGAAAAGAGAGATTATAAAACGACTGATTTCACTTGTGATTATTTTGTTTGGGCTGTCTCTGATGACCTTTGGACTTACATATATTTTGCCGTCAAATCCAGCTGAACAGCTGGCAGAATCTATGGGTGCAGGTCATGACCGGGAGGTAATCGCAAAGATTGAAGAAAAATACGGATTAGACAAATCTTTTGGAGAGCAGTATGTGAACTGGCTGAAGGGTGCGTTACATGGCGATTTCGGAATGTCGGTAAAATATGCACAGCCCGTTTCCCAAGTATTAGGAAGAAAACTCCCCAATACGGTTAAACTGGCAGTTGCATCGTTTATTCTGATGATATTAATTTCTTTTCCGTTAGGAATTTTATCAGCAGTATATAAGGATAAAAAGGCTGATTATATTATTCGGTTTATGTCTTTTATTGGAATTTCACTGCCTAGCTTCTGGGTTGGTATGATGATGATCTATTTTTTTGCAGTTAAGATGCACTGGCTGCCTGTGGGGGGATCAGATTCTTTTAAAAGTCTGATCATGCCGTCTGTAACACTTTCGTTAAGCATGAGTGCGTACTACATAAGACGGATCAGGGCGGTAATGGTCGAGCAGATGAATGAGGAATATATAAATGGCTGTCAAGCAAGGGGAATTGGAAGGTTTCGTACAATTTTCTTTCATGTGCTGCCAAATTCCCTGCTTACTGTAGTGACAATGCTCGGCATGTCATTTGGAGGATTACTTGGTGGAACAATGATCGTTGAAACGGTCTTTAGCTGGAATGGAATCGGCAGCGCAGCAGTGGCTGCGATTTCCGGCAGAGATTACCAGCTGATCCAGGGATATGTTATGTGGATGGGATGTATTTATGTACTGGTGAATCTTTTGGTAGATATATCTTACCAGTGGCTTGATCCAAGAATTAGAAGAGGAGCCCTGCAACATGAAGAGTAAGAAAAAATTATGGATTCGTTTTGTGATTATAATGGCATTTGCAGTGCTTTTCTTATTATTTGCATTGTTCGCGGGAAAATTTGCACCTTATGATCCGTTGGAAACACACTATACAGACCTTCTGAAAGCGCCATGCAAACAGTATCTCATGGGAACTGATCAGATGGGAAGGGATATATTTTCGAGAATTCTTTACGGAGGAAAAACATCACTTTTGATCGCATTTGTTGTGACAGCGATCATTTCCGTTGTAGGAATTCTTATCGGGACAATAGCAGGCTTCTGGGGAGGCGCTTTTGATGCTGTTTTAATGCGTTTATCTGACATGCTGATGGCCTTTCCTGGTTCCATTTTTACAATTGCACTTGTAAGCTTTCTTGGTACAGGACTTCCAAATCTGATTTTGGCAATGACCATAACAGGATGGACTTATTATGCTAGAATTAGCCGGTCATTAGTGCTTTCCATAAAAAATAATACATATATAGAGCAGGCAAGACTGGGAGGCGCTAATAATTTCCGGATTATGACAGGTTATATTATTCCAAATGTCATGCCTTCGCTGTTAGTAAATATTACGCAGGATATTGGAAGTAAACTTTTGACCATTGCAGGTCTTTCCCTGCTGGGGCTTGGTTCCCAGCCACCTACACCGGAGTGGGGATATATGCTGTCTGAGGGAAAAGACTATATGTATTCGGCACCCTGGATGCTTATGGCACCTGGTATTGTTATTTTAATAAATGTAATCATATTTAATTTACTTGGAGACAGTATTCAGGATCTGATGAATCCGAAAAGAAAAAATTAAGAATGTTTACTCTTTAAAATAAAGAGTTGAACATAGATTATAGTTTAACAACAGGAGGAGAAATAAAAAATGAGAAAACGGTTAGTATCTTTATTGTTTGCAGGAATTATGGCATGCAGCGTAATAGGAAGCGGTGTTACTACATTTGCAGCCGAAAATGACAGTCACATTAATCTGGCACTTTTCACCTACATCGAAGGCATGGATCCTGCAACAGACTGGTGCGGATGGAATCTTACACGCTGTGGTGTAGGAGAAACTCTTGTGACTGTAAATGAAAATATGGAAATTGTAGGACAGTTAGCTGATGAGTGGGAGCAGGTTGATGATACAACTTATCGTTTTCATATCCGCCAGGGAGTAAAATTCAGCAATGGTACCGAGCTGACACCAGAGATCGTAAAGGATTCTATCCAGAGATCTATTGATAATAACTCTCGTGGAGGAGATCTTAAAATTGCAAACATCGAAGTAGATGGAGAGAATGTAGTATTTACTACAGATGGTGCATACAGTGCTTTTGTTTCACAGCTTACAGAGCCGATGACAGTTATTGTAGACACCACAGCTGATACAAGCAATTATGATACTATGCCAATCTGTACAGGACCTTATGCAGTGTCTGAGTATGTATCTGAAGAGAAGATTGAGCTTGTGGCAAATGAGAACTACTGGGATGGAGCACCGGAAATCAAGAGCATTACTGTAAAGAATATCGGAAGTGATACAAAGGTAGATGCAATGCTTTCCGGAGATATTGACCTTGCACAGGGACCGGATGCAACAGCTCTTAATCGTGTGGAAAATAATGACGATATCAACATTGTAAAAGTAACCGGAACAAGAGAGAATGATTTCGAATTAAACTGCCGCGAGGGAAATCCCCTTTCTGATAAGAACCTTCGTCTTGCACTGTCCTATGCAGTAGATCGTGATGTTGTAGCACAGGTAGCAGGAAATGGTTATTCTTCTCCAATCAGCACAGCATTCCCGCCATCTGTAGGATACGATTCTGAAGATGTAAACGGACAGGTTTATGATCTGGATAAGGCAAAAGAATGCCTTGAGGCAGCAGGCTACAGCGATTCTGACGGAGATGGAATTGTGGATAAGGATGGAGAGAATCTGTCCCTTACAATTTCTATTGCCAATGGTTCTTCAACAGCAGTAAGTGAGACTTTACAGGATATGTGGAAGCAGATCGGAGTTGATGTACAGATTGAAATGCTGGAGAATGTAAGTGACAAACGTGCTTCTGGTGATTTCGATATGCTGGTATCTCCAAACTGGCAGACTGTAAATGCTGGTGATGGTCAGAAATATCTTATGAACCGCTGGTCTGATGGAGGAAGTGACAATTACAGCGGATATCACAGTGATGAATTCCAGTCTGTTCTGGATAAACTGGATGCTGCATTTACTCAGGAGGACCGTGTAAGCGCATTTGTAGAAGCCCAGCAGATCCTGGCAGATGATGCCCCGGCAATCTGGATGTATGCAAATGATAACGTGACTCTTGTAAACAGTAAACTTGAGAATGTAACAGTATTCCCAATTGACTATTATCTTGTAACAAACAAGTGGACATTAGCTGAATAATTATGGATATTCTGAATATTGAGAACTGTACGATTCGCTATCAGGAGCAGGAAGCGGCAGTAGAGCATGTTTCTCTTTCTGTAGGAGAGCAGGAAATCGTCAGTATCGTAGGTGAAAGTGGAAGTGGAAAAACAACTTTAATTCGTGCTATTCTCGGAATTTTACCTCCTGGCGGGACAGTGACAGAGGGGAAAATCTTATTTCAGGGAAAAAATATTTTGGAATTAGATGAGACGTCTTTACAAAAGCTCCGGGGAACGGAAATTGCAATGATCTTTCAGGATGTTGGAGCATCATTGGATCCCATACGGATTGTAGAGTCTCAATATCGGGAATCTATTCTGGCGCACAGGAAAATGGCAAAGGCTGACTGTCGGTCACTAGAAAAAGAAATGCTGGCAAAAATGCATCTGACAGATCCGGAACGTGTAATGGTATCTTATCCTTTTGAGCTTTCCGGCGGGATGAAACAGCGTGTTGGAATTGCAATGTCAATGACTGCAAGACCAAGACTTCTTCTTGCAGATGAGCCTACTTCTGCATTGGATGTGACAATTCAGGCAGAAGTGGTACGAGAAATGAAGAAGCTTCGGGAGCAGTATGAAACTGCAATTATTCTTGTGACACATAACATGGGAGTTGCTTCTTACATTTCAGATAAGATCGGTGTGATGTGCAAGGGTGAGCTGGTGGAATTTGGAAAAAGAGATGATGTGATCTTTCATCCGAAGCATGAATACACCAAAAAACTTCTGGCGGCAGTGCCAAGGCTGGAGGGAAAACGATTTGCAAAATGATACGATTCTCCTGGAAGTTAAAAATCTGAATAAGACATTTCCAGTGAAAAAAGAAAAATTATATGCAGTAAGTGATGTTAGTTTTTCCCTCAAAAAAGGTGAATGCCTGGGGATTGTGGGTGAAAGTGGATGCGGGAAAAGTACAGTGGCGAGAATGATTGCCGGTATCATACCTGTTTCGGGTGGAGAAGTACTGCTGGAAGGGGAAGCTTACATGAACCTGAAGGGCAGTGAAAAAAGACGTTTCCGCCGAAACATTCAGATGGTTTTCCAGGATCCTTTAAGTTCATTCAGTCCAAGAATGAAAGTTGGCACTTATCTTATGGAATCCAGGAGAAACTTTGATGGGATCAGTAAAGAAAATGGTCTTAAGGAAGCGCGCAAACTGCTTCTGGAAATAGG
Source organism: Blautia faecis (assembly GCF_027662325.1). Taxonomy (NCBI): domain Bacteria; kingdom Bacillati; phylum Bacillota; class Clostridia; order Lachnospirales; family Lachnospiraceae; genus Blautia; species Blautia faecis. The sequence goes on from NZ_JAQDKY010000016.1 coordinate 21,766, forward strand.
TCTTCCGGAAGATTTTGTGAATCGTTATCCACATGAGCTTTCGGGTGGTCAGCTGCAGCGTGTGGCTATTGCCAGGGCCATTTCTATTCAGCCTAAACTACTGATCTGTGATGAAGCGACAGGTGCACTGGATGTTTCCATACAGAACCAGATTGCGAAGCTGCTGGTAAAGCTGGTGGAAGAAAAGCAGATCAGCTGTCTGTTTATTGGGCATGACCTGGCACTGGTAAGGAGTGTAAGTCAGAGAATCGCAGTTATGTATCTGGGAAGAATTGTGGAAATTCTGGAGAGTGAGACGCTTGCTGCAAAAGCAGTACATCCATATACGAAAATGCTGCTTGGTTCTGTTTTTGATGTATATTGCGATCAGAATGAGAAAATTGCAGCTGCAAAGGGAGAGCCTCCAAGTCCTCTTGAAGTGCAAAAGGGCTGTGCTTTTGCCGGGCGCTGCAACTGGTGCAGGGAGAAATGTAAAGAAGAACTGCCTCTTTTGCAGGAGATTGAGCCAGGACATAAGGTTGCCTGTTTTCAATTTATGAAATAAAATACTGCTCTGAGCAGCAAAAGCTGTCTGGTAGATGCCAGGCAGCTTTTTTGAGGTGGAATAAAGTTAATTCCATGCTCGAAGCAGTTTTGTACCATTTAAGATTTGTTCCAGAAGATATAGAGCACCTGTACATCCAACGTAAGTTTTGGGAATGACATGGATATATCCGGAACCTGGATTGGCAGTTTCAATGCCAAAAATGTTGTCGCTGTAAGTGTTCAATTCTACGATTGTGTTTGCACCAGCAAGAAGGATAACATTATTTACAGAGGCAATATCCTGTTCCAGTGCGTCTTCACAATGAAGCTCATGAAGCTTTTCCTGAATCAGATTTTCCGTGTGGCATTGTAAATAAAGTGGATGGATGACTTTGGGCTTAATGCCTAAATAACCGGAAAGATAATCCACATATCCTCTTAGAACGGATGGTTCGCCTTCCGCGGCATAGCGAAGATCCTTTGGGAAGCCTTTATTTCCCATATTATGTGCAATGAAATAGAAAGCGCGCGAACGGCTTTCTTCAATATAATCTAATGCAGGTTCACAATTTGTTCCGAGCAAAGAGGAAATCCCCCGGACAAATTCTTCGGTGAGGTCAAAACCGATTGGCATTCCTCCGGTCTCGTAAACTGGTATGGGAAAATGGCTGCGGAGATATTCGGCTGTTTTTTTACAACGCTCCGGGCAGAGTATAATATTGGCGTCTGCCTGAGCAATTGTACGAAAATCAGTTATGGGACAATTCATACCAGCTGCTACATGAACAGAGATTCCGCAAAGCTTCAGTAATTTGGTGATTTCCTTTAAACCGCCTTCCGGGAATTTCTCATGTGCATCAAAACCAAAAAGGTTAATAGATGGAATTTTGGAGGCTTTTTTATTGGTGCAAGGTTTATCACATAACAATTCCATCAGGCGAACGGTTGCTTCGTCGTATCCGATCATAGAATTTTCTGATAAGCCAGGGGATTCGATAAAAAGGTGTGGAATTCCAAATTCTTTGCTGATGGCATCCAGTTCCGGCTCCAGTGCTTCGCCGAGGAGAGAAGTACCGGGAGTCTGGATTACTGTGAATAAGTCATAACTTCTTTCTGAAAACAGATCGTTTAATGCGCGATGAAGTTGTTCGGCGGTCCCGAAAATATAATCAGAATAGCGGAGATTGGTAGCTGGTATGCGAGGACTGCCGATGCAAAACTGGCTGCGAAGCAACCGGTCATCCATAGCATCTTCCAGTCGAAGCTCATCACCAAGAGTCCATAGATTGGATCTTCGAATCAAAGAATCAACACCACTAAAGGTATAGTAGGTTTTACAGCCAATAGGACCATTTAGGAGAACCAGGTTGTTTTGGATCCCTTCGCATGCAGAGATAACACCCGCAATGTGATCAGGGACAGCGTTTCTCAAATAATGATTTGTCATTTTTCCATCGTCCTTCCAAAGTGTTTTCAAATAAACGGATCCATTTTGCAGCACAATCTGTTCCAGTAAAGAAACCTGTGCTGATATCCCGTGCAAGATTTACGGTGCAGATTTCATCAGGTATGAAAGCCTGTCCCATAAAATCATTCAGGATAATAAGATCTGGCTTTTGTTTTGCAATAGAAGTAAATAATGTATTTTGTGCATTTTCCCAGTCCGCTGAGAATTGATGCTTCCAATCTGCAACGCTGTCTTCTTTACTTCCGATAAGGATAGAATCCAATACATCCAAATCCAGATCATGAGCCAATTCAAGAATCCAATCAATGCTATTGTTCTTTAAGAATAAAATTACTTTTTTCCCTTTATACAAAAGCTTGAGGTTGTTAATAGTTTGGGTGTATTGAATGCGGTTTTCTAAAATTACCTGTTCTGTTTCTTTTTCTTTTCCATAAAGTTTTCCTATTTTGCGAAGCCAGGAGGCTGTTTGGGAAAATCCCCTGGGAAGCTCGTTGCAAAGAAAACGGCAACCATATTTTTCTTCAAATATTTTTTGCAGTTCATGTCCTAGTTTATCATAGCGTGCCATGATCGAATAAGGCGCTTTTAAAAAATTATGGATGTTCTCCATTGATTCTGCGCAGATAAAGCGACAGTTGATTCGGATTCCTATTCTTTTAAATATTTCCTGCAGATTCATAAAAGTACAATCTGTCTGAGAAGAAATTGTATGTTCATAGACAAGATTGATGCAATCAGGTTCTGGCTTTACGTTCGGATCAACAGCTTGAAGAGCAAGCGTTTTGTAGCAAAGTGCCATTCCTTCGTTATAGTCACCGGCTTCGATTCCGTCAGTATGAATAATATACATATCGACACCAAGACTTTTTAATTCTTTTTGAAGTGGAACCAGGTCATCGCCACTCATGCCTGGAATACAGGAAGTGACAGTGATAATATTGCGGATTCCGCGTTTCACCATTTGAAAAGCTTTACGCCGTGTCTGTTCTACACCACCGTATACGGCTTCGTTTATGGTGATATCAGTATTCTCAAACTGTCTTGGAACAAAGGCCGGGTAAAGGATTCCGCGTTCATACAATCCTCTTCGTCCGTAGCTGGTAAAACCGTTAATGGCATACCAGGTGCAGCTTTTGGGAGCATGTCCGAGAATTGCGGCATCTTTGATATGAACCGCCAGATCGATAGCACCACGATAAGCACAGCCATATAGCGGAACTCTGCTAAAAGGATCAGATAAAGCTCTCTTTTTCGTGGCAGAAGGTTGTGCGGGAACAGCAGGAATCACGGGAGCAGATGTATGTTTGGAAATTGTAGTGGTAGTGTGGGATAGTCTTTCCCCACGCATAAAAAGCTCCATCTGCTCTTCAGATAAAGGGGCAGCGGCATAAAGAACAGGCTGCGTTTGTAATTTTTGTGCAAGCTCCAGAAAAATATTAGCTTCGGCACTTTTGGGGGATTTTTCAACCAGAGTCATTGCTTCTTTTTCTGCCTGGGTAAAAAGATTACTTCTGGGAATTTCTGCAAGAATTGGAAGATTGACAGCATTGGTAAAGTCTTCTACATATTTGCGATCATCACCGACTCCGCGGCTGTTATAGATGATCCCGGCAATCTGTCTGCCCTGGGGATTAAGATTCTTTATTCCGCACAGAATGTTATTTGCAGCATAAATAGACATAGATTCCCCACTTGTTACAAGAACTACTGCATCGGCATATTGTTTGCGGACAGGAACCGCAAAACCGCCACAGACAACATCTCCTAATACATCATATATGACCTGGTCATATTTTTCTATGGCGTGGTATTTGTTTAAAAAATCAAATGCAGTCAGAATTCCCCGGCCTGCACAGCCCATTCCTGGTCTGGGACCGCCTGCTTCTATGCAACCAGTGTCAAGAAAACCTGGTATTAATACATCTGCCAGGTTTTGTTCATCTTCAGGAGTGTTTAGAAGATAATCGAGGATAGTTGTGATTTTTTGCCCATGGTGTAGAAGACGGGTTGAGTCGTGCTTGGGATCACATCCTATTTGAAGTACTTTACTGTTGCAGACTGCTAAGGCTGCGGTCAGATTCGCACTTATTGTGGATTTCCCAATCCCTCCCTTTCCATAAACTGCAATTTGCATATTGGTCCTCCTCATTATGAAATTCCAAATTACCTTTGATAATGGCATTGGAGACTGTTATTACTTGCTGGAAAAATTTTTAACGACGTTTTTTTCGTAATCTACAGATAAAAATCCTTCACATAATCCATCCGTGCGCTCATATTAGAAAACATAGCATCTACCAGTGTGATGGCGGCCATGGATTCTACTACTACAACGGCACGGGGGACGATTACCGGATCATGGCGGCCTTTGATCTCAATAGAGATATCTTCTCCGGTTGTAGTAACTGTCTGCTGTGGCTGTGCGATAGATGGAGTTGGCTTAACGTGGGCGCGGAGAAGGATTTCACTGCCGTCGCTGATCCCGCCTAAAATTCCACCGGAATGATTGGTGTTTTTTACGATTCTGCCGTTTTCCATATGGAAGCCATCGTTATTCTCGGAACCCCTCATAGTGGAAACCTTGGCACCGTCACCAATCTCTACTGCCTTTACGGCTCCAATAGACATCAGTGCCTGAGCAAAGGCTGCATCAAGCTTACCGAAAACAGGATCTCCGATTCCGGCAGGAACACCGTTTATACGACACTCAATGACACCACCTGCACTGTCATTCTTTCGCATACAGCTCTCTAGATATTTGATTGCATTTTTGGCAGCAACCATATCCGGCATATAGAAGGAGTTTTCTTTGATTACCTCTGGGTGGTAGGTCTGACAGGAAACAGGTCCGATGGAGCTGGTATAAGCCTGCAGAGTGATGCCAAGCTCCTTCAAGATTTTTGCTGCAATAGCACCTGCAGCAACTCTGCCGATGGTTTCACGTCCGGAGGAACGTCCGCCGCCTCTGTAGTCCCGGATACCATATTTGCTGTCAAAGCCAAAATCAGCATGTCCCGGCCGGTATGTATTTGCAATATTTCCATAATCATGGGAACGCTGATCTTTATTGCGTACGATCATGGAGATCGGGGTTCCGGTGGTCTGTCCTTCAAACACTCCGGAGAGGATTTCTACTTCGTCACCTTCATTACGGGCAGTAGTATAGCGGCTTTGTCCGGGTTTTCTCCGGTCAAGATAAGCCTGTATATCTGTTTCTGTAAGGAAAAGACCTGCGGGAACACCATCCACTACAGCTCCAAGCGCTTTTCCATGGGATTCTCCCCAGGTAGTAACCGTGAATTTTTTTCCAAATGTTGACTGACTCATAGGCATAAATCCTTTCTGCTGCTGATCATGGTGCTCAATATGTTTTTTAGCAGCTTAACTGTATCGAATTAAAGTATAAATGTGTCTTTAAAGACATTATAGCGAAATGCAAAAAATTTGTAAACCGAATCTATTAGAATTGACAAAATTTCCTGTACAAATTATAATGGAAAATGTATTTTTTGAGAAACAAGAGATGGAAGGAGTGCAGTTTGTGGTAAGGATTTTTAAGACGATAGAGGGTGCGATCCATCAGATCCAGGAACCACAGGAGGATTGCTGGATTGCGATGACCAATCCCACTGCCACTGAGATCTTTGAAATGTCCGAAAGGTTCGGGATAGAAGTAGATGATCTTCGGGCACCTCTGGATGAGGAGGAACGTTCCCGTATCGAGGTAGAAGATAATTACACTCTGATCCTTGTAGATGTTCCTATGATCGAGGAACGCAATGACAAAGACTGGTATGGCACTATTCCCCTTGGTATTATCGTTACCAAGAAGATGATCTTTACGGTATGTCTGGAAGATACTCAGGTACTCACCAGATTTATGGAGGGAAGGGTACGTAACTTTTTTACCTATATGAAAACCAGATTCATTTTGCAGATCCTGTACCGCAATGCCACTATGTACCTGCATTATCTGCGTATTATAGATAAGAAAAGTGAACAGGTGGAGGAGAAGCTCCACATGTCCACCCGTAATCAGGAACTGATGGAACTGTTGGAACTGGAGAAATCCCTGGTTTATTTTACTACATCTCTTCGGTCGAACGAGGTAGTACTGGAGAAGCTTCTGAAGGTAGAGAGCATTAAGCAGTACCCGGAGGATACGGATCTTCTGGAAGATGTTATCATTGAGAATAAACAGGCAATCGAGATGGCCAATATATACAGCGGTATCTTAAGCAGCATGATGGGTACTTTTGCCTCGGTTATTTCCAATAACCTGAATGTGGTTATGAAGGTTTTGTCCGTTATCACGATTGTAATGAGTATTCCCACTATTGTGTTCAGTGCATATGGAATGAACCTGAGCCCTTCGGGAATGCCGTTTTCTGCTGACAAATGGGGATTTTTAGTGGTGATATTGCTGTCCATACTGGTGAGTATTGTGGCAGCTGTGATTCTGTCCAAGAAGAAATTTTTCTGAGTAGGAGGATTACATGAAATTTATTGATAAGCTGGAACGAAAATTTGGAAGATTTGGTATTCCCAATCTCACAATTTACATGATTGTATGCTATGTGATCGGTTATGCACTGATGATCGTGAATCCAGGCATACTGAACTGGCTGAGCCTGGAACCAGCGTATATTCTGCGGGGACAGGTATGGAGACTGGTAACCTGGGTACTGTATCCACCGAGCACTTCCGGAGTATTATGGTTTGCAATTGCAGTTCTGTTCTTTTATTATCCAATTGGAACTTCTCTGGAGCGGACGATTGGAACTTTTAAATATACGTTGTATATTCTTTCGGGCGTGATATTTACAATTTTGGGAGCGTTTATTCTGTATTTCCTTCTCGGAGGAAATGTTCTGGTAGGAAACGTATTTTCTACTTATTATATCAGTCTGTCCACATTCCTTGCATATGCAATGTGTTATCCGGATATGCAGGTTCTGCTTATGTTTATCATTCCGGTGAAGATGAAGTGGATGGCAATTTTTTATGTGGTGATTGTTGTATATGAAATGATTCAGTATGTTATGGCAGGTGCATGGTATCTGGTGATCCCGATTGTGGCTTCACTGTTGAATTTCATTATTTTTTACTTTGGAACAAAGGATTTCAGCCGGTATAACCCGAAGGAGATCCACAGAAGAAATGAATTCCGCAGAGCAATGGAACCCCAGGGACGTATGAAATCAGGCAGCGGCAGTGTGACCAAGCACAAATGCGCGATTTGCGGACGTACTGAGCTTGATGATCCTAATCTGGAATTTCGTTTTTGTTCCAGATGCAATGGAAATTATGAGTATTGCCAGGATCATCTTTTTACACATACACATGTGAAATGAAATTAATGTAATTGTTAACCGGTAACATCGCATGGCTGCTGTGAACGATGTGGGCAGCAGCCAGCAAATGACTGAAAAGACAGAGGGAAAGACTGCTTATGAAGAGAACAAAAATTATCTGTACTATGGGACCAGCATCCAGTAAGAAAAATACTTTAAGAGCTATGATGCGTGCCGGAATGGATATTGCACGTTTTAATTTTTCCCATGGTTCTCATGAAGAACACAGGGGAAGAGTAGACATGGTCAAAAACCTACGGGAAGAACTGAATATTCCGGTTGCCCTGCTTCTTGATACAAAGGGACCGGAGATCCGTACCAAGCTTCTTAAGGATCATAAGAAGATTACATTGGAGGCTGGAAGCGAATTTACACTTACTACCGGTGATATAGAGGGAGATGAGACCAGAGTCGCCATCACATATGAAAATCTTTACAAAGATGTGAAAAAAGGCGGTAAAATCCTGATTGATGATGGTCTGATCGAACTGGAGATTGAGAATATTAAGAATGGGGATATTGTCTGCCGTGTCTTAAACGGCGGCGAGCTTGGAGAGCGCAAAGGAATCAATGTTCCTTATGTGAAAGTGAAGCTTCCGGGAATTACAGAGCAGGATAAAGATGATATTCTGTTTGGAATTACACAGGAGTTTGACTATATTGCAGCTTCTTTTGTCCGTGATGCAAAAGCGATTAAAGAAATCCGTCAGCTTTTGGATGAAAATGGCGGACATGATATTGGAATCATTGCCAAAATCGAGAATGCCGAAGGCGTTGAAAATATTGATGAGATCATCAAGGCTGCAGATGGTATTATGGTTGCCAGAGGTGATCTTGGTGTGGAGATTCCTCCGAGTGAGGTTCCTTATATCCAGAAAATGATCATCCGCAAGTGCAATGAGAACTATGTTCCGGTTATTACTGCTACCCAGATGCTGGATTCCATGATTCGCAATCCACGTCCTACAAGAGCAGAGGTGGCAGACGTTGCCAATGCTATTTACGACGGTACAGATGCTATTATGCTTTCCGGTGAGACTGCAGCTGGTAAATATCCGCTGGAAGCTCTGAAGATGATGGTGGAGATTGCACAGACCACAGAGCCTCACCTGCATTATGAAGATTATACCCATAACCGCAATATGTGTGGTGAGAGCAGAGTGTCCAGTGCTGTGGGACTGGCAGCAGTGCAGACTGCAAGAGATCTGAAGGCTAAGGCCATTGTGACTCCTACCTTTGGAGGAAGAACAGCCAGACTGATTTCCAATTTCCGGCCGGAAGCTCCTATTTATGCTGTTACTCCCAATGATACGATTCTGCATAGACTTCAGCTTGTATGGGGCGTTACACCGTTGAAAGGATACGAGAAGGATTCCACAGAGCATATTATTTCCCAGGCCATGAGCGTTGTCCGCAGAAAGCGGCTTGCAAAGAAAGGAGACCTGATCGTATTTACGGTTGGAGATCCTGCTACCAATATGACCCGGGAAGGTGCTGTAACAAATATGCTGCATGTGATTGAAGCCAAATAAAGCTGTCACAGGCTCTGACTTGTGACAACAGAAAAATTACTTTTTAAGAGCAGCGAGTGCTGTATTTTACAAACGAGGAGAAACTATTATGAAAAAGACACCTTTTGTAACACTGGAGAAGGTACAGGAAATTGCCGGAAAATATCCTACCCCATTTCATCTTTATGATGAGAAAGGAATCCGGGAGAATGCACAGGCTTTGAAGGAAGCTTTTGCATGGAACAAAGGCTTTAAGGAGTTTTTTGCAGTAAAGGCAACCCCGAACCCATTCCTGATCAAGATTCTGCAGGAATATGGCTGCGGATGTGACTGCTCATCCATGACAGAACTGATGCTTTCCAAAGCTATCGGATGTAAGAAGGGAGACATTATGTTTTCCTCCAACGACACTCCGGATAAAGAGTTTAAATATGCAGATGAGATCGGTGGAATTATCAATCTTGATGACATCACTCATATTGAGAGTGTAGAGAAAGCTGTTGGAAAGATTCCGGAGATCATCAGCTGCCGTTATAATCCTGGCGGAGTGTTCAAAATCAGCAACGATATTATGGATAATCCCGGGGATGCAAAATATGGCATGACTACGGAGCAGATTTTTGATGCATTCCGCATTCTGAAGGGCAAAGGTGCTAAAGAATTTGGAATCCATGCATTTCTTGCCAGCAATACCGTGACCAATGATTATTATCCGATGCTTGCAAAGGTTATGTTTGAGCTTGCTGTGAAGCTTCAGAAGGAGACTGGCGCGCATATTAAATTTATCAATCTTTCCGGTGGTATTGGTATTCCTTATCGCCCGGAGCAGACTCCAAACGATATTCGTGCTATTGGAGAGGGTGTGCGCAAGGTATATGAAGAGGTTCTGGTTCCGGAAGGAATGGGGGATGTAGCTATTTATACAGAACTTGGACGATTCATGATGGGACCTTATGGCTGCCTGGTAACAAAAGCGATTCATGAGAAGCACACTCACAAAGAGTATATCGGTGTGGATTCCTGCGCAGTAAACCTTATGAGGCCAGCTATGTACGGTGCTTATCATCATATTACTGTTCTTGGAAAAGAGGATCAGGTTTGCGATCACCTGTATGATATCACAGGATCTCTTTGCGAGAATAATGATAAGTTTGCAATTGATCGTTATCTTCCGAAGATTGATATGGGAGATTATCTGGTGATTCATGATACTGGCGCGCATGGTTTTTCCATGGGATATAATTACAATGGCAAATTGAAATCTGCGGAGATCCTTCTTCACGAAGATGGAAGCTTCGATATGATCCGTCGCGCCGAGACTCCAAGAGATTACTTTGCAACTTTCGACTGCTTCCCGATTTTTGAGAAAATGCTGGAGGATGAAGACCGGGCGTAATTACTTATGAGTAAAATAAAAACAGTTTGATGCGTTTGGCTTGCAGACTGTGTAAATGAAAAGAGGAACCGCTGAGATGCTGGCGGATCCTCTTTTGCTATATAGAAAAAATTTCTTTGGAACAGTTTGGGATAGATGATCAAAAGTATGAACCCGCGAGGTAAATGCGGGGCAGATTTTTGACAACCCTTGACATTTTTTGAAATTCTGAGCAACAAAAAATCCCGCAAAATCAAGGACTTGACGGGATTTATATAACTTATGAAGTATTAAAAATGCCGGCAGTGGGACTTGAACCCACACGTAGTTGCCTACAACAGATTTTGAGTCTGCCTCGTCTGCCATTCCGACATGCCGGCGGTTGAACAATTGATATAATAGCACATTACAAAAATAAAGTAAAGATGAAATTATGAAAAGTTTATAAATTTTTGAGGCAGAATATTGATATTCCTACATGGAAATGCTAAAGTATTTAACAGTTGACAGAAAATGGAGGAAATGCCAATGAATATTGACCATAAAAAACCAGAAAACCGGCCATTGTACATTTTTGTACTGATAGCGGTTGTGGTGATCCTTTTCCTGAACATATTTGCCATTCCAGCCATGCAGGAACACTCTGTAGAGAAAACCGACTACAGTACATTCCTCAGCAATGTAGAGCGTGGAAATGTATCCAAGGCAGAGGTGCAGGACGATTATATCTATTATATAGTGAGAAAGAACGGCGAGGACGTGGTGTGCAAGACTGTACGCATGGATGATCCGGATCTTGTAAGCCGCCTTTATGAAGCCGGAACCAGTATGGAAGCAGTGGAGCCTCAGAAGCAGTCCATCTTACTCAGTCTGGTGATCGGATATGTGATCCCAATCGTAATCTTTGTTTTCCTTGGAAGATGGCTGAGTAAGAAGATGATGAGCTCTATGGGAGGTGGCCCTGGCGGAGCAATGTCCTTTGGAAAAAGCAATGCCAAAGTATATGTGAAGTCTTCTACAGGAATTAAATTTACAGATGTGGCAGGTGAGGACGAGGCGAAAGAGCTTCTTACAGAAATTGTAGATTATCTTCACAATCCGCAGAAATACACGGAGATTGGAGCATCCATGCCCAAAGGCGCCCTTCTTGTAGGCCCTCCGGGTACAGGTAAGACACTACTTGCCAAGGCAGTTGCAGGAGAAGCAGAAGTACCGTTTTTCTCTATTTCCGGTTCAGAATTTGTGGAAATGTTTGTGGGCATGGGTGCTGCCAAGGTTCGTGATCTGTTTAAGCAGGCAAATGAGAAGGCACCTTGTATTGTATTTATTGATGAGATTGATACCATTGGTAAGAAACGTGACAGCGGAAGTTTCACAGGTGGAAACGATGAACGTGAGCAGACATTAAACCAGCTGCTTACAGAGATGGATGGATTTGACGGCTCCAAGGGAGTTGTGATCCTGGCTGCTACCAACCGTCCGGATTCCCTGGATCCGGCCCTTCTGCGTCCAGGTCGTTTTGACAGACGTATTCCGGTAGAACTTCCGGATCTGAAAGGACGTGAGGAAATCCTGAAAGTCCATGCCAGAAAGATCAAAATCGCAGACAGTGTCCGTTTCGATGAAATTGCCAAGGCAGCAGCCGGCGCTTCCGGTGCAGAGCTTGCCAATGTTGTAAACGAGGCAGCTCTTCGTGCTGTCCGTGACGGCAGGAAGTTTGCTACCCAGGCTGACTTTGAGGAGAGTATTGAGGTAGTTATCGCTGGTTATCAGAAGAAAAACCGGGTGCTTTCCAATAAGGAGAAGTTGATCGTATCCTATCATGAGGTGGGACATGCACTTGTGGCGGCGAAACAGACGGATTCTGCTCCGGTTCACAAGATTACCATTATTCCCCGTACCTCAGGCGCTCTTGGATACACCATGCAGGTGGATGAGCAGGAGCACTTCCTGATGTCAAAGGAAGAATTGGAGAATAAAATTGCTACATTTACTGGTGGACGTGCTGCTGAAGAACTGATTTTCCACAGTATTACAACTGGCGCGTCGAATGATATCGAGCAGGCTACCAAGATTGCCCGAGGCATGATTTCACGCTATGGCATGAGCGATGAGTTCGATATGGTTGCGATGGAAAGTATGAGCAATCAGTATCTGGGTGGTGATTCAAGTCTTAGCTGCTCCTTTGAAACACAGACACTTCTGGACAAAAAGGTAGTAGAGCTGGTACGAAGACAGCATGAGAAGGCCTATAAGATTCTTGAGGATAATATTGAGAAGCTTCATGAACTGGCAAAATATCTGTATGAGCATGAAACAATCACAGGCGAGGAATTTATGAAGATTTTAAATGATCCGCCGAAGTCTCTTACGGCCAGTGCAGAGTAAAAAAGCATTTTTGTATTATTTGACTGGATTTTGCGGCAATAAAGAGAACCGCATTGCCGGATATATAAAATAAGGGACAGCAGAAAATGATCGGATACCTCTTAAGCAGATTTTTGTTATTTACATTGTCTGTTTAAAGAGTAACCGTATCCGATCAAACATCTGCTGTCTCTTGTGTTTTGAGGGAGATTCGGATATAATAACAAATATGGGCTGCAAAAGGGAGGTGTGTTTCCATGAATTGTCAGACAGCAGAGAGTATGGTAAACCGATACATTGAGCATGATTTATCTGTAGATGAACTGGAGGATTTTCTGGAACATGTGGAGAATTGTCCGTCCTGTTACGACGAACTGGAAACTTATTTTATTGTTCATGCTGCCATGCAGCAGCTGGATGAGGAGAGCAGAGATTCCACATTGGATCTTCGGGAGCTTCTGGAAGAAGATATTCGTAAATCCAAGCATTATATACTGAAGATGAGATTCCGCCGCGCGCTGAGTGGAATGGGATTCTGCGCGTTGATTGCCGGACTGGGTGGATTTTTGATTTATATTATTATGCAGGTATTATAGGAAACACGGTACAGGAGGCTTATATGTGTGAGAAAATTTTACTGATAGATGGTCACAGTATTTTAAACAGGGCATTTTACGGACTTCCGGATCTGACTAATTCAGAAGGTTTGCATACAGGTGCTGTCTATGGCTTTTTAAATATCCTGTTTAAAGTGCTGGGAGAAGAGAAACCGGAATATCTGGCAGTGGCATTTGACAGAAGTGAGCCGACTTTTCGCCATGCGAAATATCCGGAATACAAAGGTACACGTAAGTCCATGCCGCAGGAACTAAAGGAACAGATGCCGCTTTTGAAAGAGATGCTTGAAAAGATGGGAATCGCCACAGTTTCCCTTGCTGGTTTCGAAGCAGACGATATTCTTGGTACGCTGGCGAAAAAGGGTGAAGAAAAAGGTCTGGATGTAATCATTCTTTCCGGTGACCGTGATCTTTTACAGCTGGCGACTAAAAAAACTATGATCCGTCTGCCCAGGACTGCAAAAGGGCAGACTGTTATAGAAGACTATAAGGAAGACCAGGTGCAGGAACGTTATCTGGTTTCCCCTGCCCAGATCATAGAATTGAAGGCTCTTATGGGTGATCCTGCCGACAATATTCCTGGAATTCCAGGTGTCGGAGAGAAGACAGCTATCAGGCTGCTTGTAGAATATGGCTCCATAGAAAATGCTTTTTCCCATGTGGAAGAGATTTCACAAAAGCGGGCCAGAGAATCTTTGAGGGAAAATTACCAGATGGCCCAGCTGAGTAAGGAGCTTGCAACCATTTGTACAAACAGCCCAATAGAATTTGAACAGGAGAAATTCCAGTTAGGAAATGTTTTTACAAAGGAATCCTACGAGCTGTGCAGAAAACTGGATTTCCGAAATTTTCTGCTGAAATTTGATCCGGCTGAAGTGAATGAAAATACAATGGAACAGGATTTTTTCACCTGCAATGATCTGGAGGGCTGTGAGGCACTTTTTGAAAAAGCGGGACAGGCAGAAGCTGTGGGAATAGCGCTTCTCTGGGATAAAGAAGGCGTCTATGGAGCTGGTCTGGCATTAGGGGAAGATGAAATGTATTACGTTCCTGTGGAGGGAATGGTAACAGCAGCTTATTTAAGTGATAAAATCGGGAGGCTGGGGAAGCATACCACAGTTTGCTCCATGGACGTAAAAACCATGCTCAAGCGTGCTGATCTAACACCCGATGCAAACGTATTTGACTGTGGCATTGCAGCTTATCTTCTGAATCCTTTGAAAAGTACTTACACTTATAAAGAGCTTGCAAAAGATTATCTGGATGGGAAGCTTCTTCCGGGAAAAGAAGAGCTTCTGGGAAAAATATCCCTGAAAAAGGCCTGGGAGGAGGATATGCCGGAACTGGAACATCTGGCATGCTATATGGCGTATACCGCATTTGCCACCAGAGCCCCCCTGAAAGCGAAGCTTCAGGAAACAGGTATGTGGAAGGTATATACAGAGATTGAACTTCCTCTTGTATTTACGTTAGATTCCATGGAAAAATGGGGAATCGAAGTAAAAGGAGAAGAATTGAAAAATTATGGTGAAAAGCTGACTGTCCGCATTCATGAACTGGAAAAGCTGATCTGGCAGCAGGCAGGAGAAGAATTTAATATCAATTCTCCGAAACAGCTGGGTGTGATCCTTTTTGAAAAAATGGCGATTCCAGGAGGAAAGAAAACGAAGACCGGCTACTCTACATCCGCAGATATATTAGAGAAACTGGCATCAGAGAATCCAATCGTAAATGATATTTTGGAATATCGTCAGCTTACAAAGTTGAAATCCACTTATGCAGACGGCCTTGGAGCCGTGATCGAGAAGGATGGAAGGATCCATTCCACTTTTAACCAGACCATAACTGCCACTGGCAGAATCAGCAGTACAGAGCCAAACCTTCAGAATATTCCGGTCCGCATGGAACTTGGAAGACTGATCCGCAAAGTGTTTGTACCGGAAGCTGGATTTGTATTCCTGGATGCTGATTACTCACAGATTGAGCTGCGTGTTCTTGCTCACATGTCCGGGGATGAGAAGCTGATCAAGGCTTACAGGGAGGCGGAAGATATTCACCGACTGACAGCGTCTCAGGTCTTTCATATTCCGCTTGAGGAGGTCACTCCTCTGCAAAGACGAAATGCCAAGGCGGTGAATTTTGGTATTGTATATGGTATCAGCTCTTTTGGTCTTAGCCAGGATCTTAGCATTACAAGAAAAGAGGCTGCTGCTTATATCCAGAAATATTTTGAGACCTATCCAAGCATAAAGGGATTTCTGGATGGACTTGTGGAGCAGGGAAAAGAAAAAGGCTATGTTTCCACTATGTTTGGCAGAAAAAGGCCGGTTCCGGAACTGAAATCCAGCAATTTTATGCAGAGATCCTTTGGCGAGCGTGTTGCCATGAACTCGCCAATTCAGGGAACTGCTGCAGATATAATCAAAATTGCCATGAATCGTGTGTATAAACGTCTTTTGGATGAGAAACTGAGATCCAGACTGGTGCTTCAGGTCCACGATGAATTGCTGATCGAGACCTGGAAAGATGAAATCCCTCAAGTATCAAGAATTCTGGAAGAGGAAATGAAGGGGGCAGCCAATCTGGCAGTGGAGCTGGAAGTAGATATGCATCAGGGGAATAACTGGTACGAGGCAAAGTAGAAGCAGAACTATGTCTGGAATAAGATTGAGGAAGAAAATAGTTTGTACCTCATAATTACCAGGTGAAATCGAAGCAGTAAGGAATAGGAAAAATGAAGACAATTGGTATTACAGGAGGAGTTGGTGCCGGAAAAAGCACGGTGCTTGCTTATCTTGAGGAAAAATATAATGCTTTTGTTATACAGGCTGACGAAGTGGGACATATTGTGATGGCTCCGGGACAGGAATGTTATCAGCCAGTGATCGATCTGTTTGGGAAAGATGTGATAAAAAACGATAAAACTATTGACCGGAAGAGGGTTTCCGATGTAGTATTTGAGCAACCGGATTTTTTGAGCCGTCTAAATGGGATAATTCATCCGGCTGTAAAAAGATATATCCTGAAAAGCCTGGAGGAACAGAAGAAGGAGGGACGGAAGCTATGCGTTGTGGAAGCCGCACTTTTTCTGGAAGAACATTACCAGGAGTTTTGTGATGAAGTATGGTATATTCATACAGATGAGGAAATCCGCATTCAGCGCCTGATGAAAAACCGAGGCTATACCAGGGAGAAATCTCTTGGAATTATCGGAAATCAGGCCAGCGAAGATTATTTTCGAGCCCATACAGATTTCGTTGTAGAAAATAACGGAAATGTGGAAAAAACCTGGAAGCAGATAGATGAAGGAGTAAGAAGAAATGAGACTTTGTAGCATTGCCAGTGGAAGCAGCGGAAACTGTATTTATGTGGGATCAGAAGAGACCCATGTTCTTGTAGATACAGGAATAAGCGGCAAAAGGATCGAGCAGGGACTGAACCAGCTGGAGCTTACTGGCAAGGACATTGATGCGATTCTGGTCACGCATGAGCATTCTGATCATATCAGCGGTCTGGGGGTGATGGCACGCAGATACCACATTCCGGTTTATACTACAGGTGGAACTGCAGATGCGATCAGCAGAATGAAGAATATGAAGAATCTTCCGGAAGACACTTTTCATGAGATTGTGGAGGATCAGGATTTTCATATCAGGGATCTGACCATTCATCCTTTTTCCATTCCACATGACGCGGCACAGCCGGTAGGATACCGGGTTGAGTGTGAAGATAAGGCAGTTGGAATCGCCACAGATCTTGGGAAATATAACGATTACATAGTAGATAATTTACAAAATCTGGATGCTCTTTTGCTGGAGGCAAATCATGATATCCGTATGCTTCAGGTGGGAAGTTATCCCTATTATCTGAAACAGCGTATCTTAGGCGACAGGGGACATCTTTCCAATGAAAATGCAGGAAAGCTGCTTTGCAGGCTTTTGCATGATGACATGAAAGCTGTTTTTCTTGGACATTTAAGCAAAGAAAACAACTATGAGGCTCTTGCCTATGAGACCGTGTGCTCAGAGGTAACCCTTGGAGATAATCCATATAGATCAAAAGATTTTCAGATTCAGGTTGCGAAACGGGACAGTATTTCAGATGTGGTTGTATTGTAGAAGAGATAATTTACAGTAAAGAAACAAAACTATATTTGAAATACAGGTTCAGTTTTTATATACAGTTCAGGGAAAACTTAAAGCTGTATTTTCCCTGGGACAGTCAAAATGGGCAGCAGACCCAAATACAGGAGGAGTATCATGAAAAAAACAATTATCACAGTAGTAGGAAATGACACCGTTGGTATTATTGCAAAGGTATGTACTTATCTTGCCCAGAATCAGGTTAACATTCTGGATATCTCCCAGACGATTGTACAGGGATATTTTAACATGATGATGGTCGCAGATACCAGCGCTTCAGACAAGGAAATTGCAACTCTTTCCAAAGAACTGGCTGCTCTCGGGGATGAGATCGGCGTAGTGATCCATTGCCAGCATGAGGATATTTTCAACGTAATGCATCGAATTTGAAATGAAAGTCCCTTCCATCGGACTTTCATTTAACAAAAATGTCGCCTGTAGGTGATATATCCATAGAAAGGAATACGAATGCTATGATTAATATATTTGAGGTAAATGAGACCAACAAAATGATCGAGCAGGAGAATCTGGATGTACGTACCATTACTCTTGGAATCAGCCTGCTGGATTGTATTGACAGCGATCTTGAGAAATTAAACGAAAAAATTTATAACAAAATTACCACATATGCCAAAGATCTGGTGGCAACTGGTGAGAAAATATCAGCACAGTACGGAATTCCGATTGTAAACAAACGAATTTCTGTTACACCAATCGGTCTGGTTGGGGGTGCTGCATGTAAAACTACAGATGATTTTGTAACAATAGCCAGGACCCTGGACAAAGCAGCAAAGCAGGTGGGGGTGAACTTTATCGGTGGATATACAGCTCTTGTAAGTAAGGGAATGACACCGGCAGAGGAGCTTCTGATCCGTTCTATTCCGCAGGCACTTGCCAGTACGGAGCGGGTATGCAGTTCTGTGAATGTTGGTTCCACAAAGACTGGAATTAATATGGATGCCGTGAAGCTTATGGGAGAGATTATTCTGGAAACAGCTCAGGCAACCAAAGAACAGGATTCCCTTGGCTGTGCCAAGCTGGTAGTATTCTGCAATGCACCGGATGACAACCCCTTTATGGCAGGTGCTTTCCACGGTGTTACAGAAGCTGACAGTATTATTAATGTTGGCGTCAGCGGTCCAGGTGTTGTAAAAACCGCTCTGGAGAAAGTAAGAGGAGAGGATTTCGAAACTCTCTGCGAGATGATCAAACGAACTGCATTTAAGGTAACACGTGTAGGTCAGCTGGTTGCACGGGAGGCTTCCAAGATGCTTGGCGTTCCATTTGGAATTGTGGATCTTTCCCTTGCGCCTACTCCTGCAATCGGTGACAGTGTGGCTGAGATCCTGGAAGAAATCGGTCTTGAAAGAGCCGGCGCACCTGGAACTACAGCAGCTCTTGCCTTGTTAAATGACCAGGTAAAAAAAGGTGGTGTAATGGCTTCCACAGCAGTTGGAGGCTTGAGTGGTGCATTTATTCCGGTCAGCGAGGATCAGGGAATGATCGATGCGGTAACAGCAGGTGCACTTACCATTGAGAAATTAGAGGCTATGACCTGCGTATGCTCTGTGGGACTTGATATGATCGCAGTACCAGGTGATACGAAGGCATCCACCATTTCCGGCATTATTGCAGATGAAGCAGCAATTGGAATGGTGAACCAGAAGACAACAGCAGTCCGTCTGATCCCTGTTATCGGAAAAGGAGTAGGAGAGACAGTAGAATTCGGCGGTCTTCTTGGCTATGCACCAATTATGCCGGTAAACAATTTCTCCTGTGATGCGTTTGTGGCAAGAGGCGGAAGAATTCCGGCTCCGATCCATAGCTTTAAAAATTAAGGTTACTGGATGAATTTGCACTTGACATTCTTACATCACTGTGCTAAAGTATAAATCAGTTAAACCGATGAGAAAGAGTAGTAAATCAGATGTGACATTTAGTCATTATGAATGGACTGAATAATGACTTACCAGAGAGCGGAGGATGGTGTGATCTTCGTATGAAGCGGCTGATGGAATGGACTTTCGAGGGCGGTCCGAAATTATATTTCAGGAGAGTAGGCGCCGACGGGAACCGAACCCGTTACCAATCAGGAGTGTATGTTTGTACATGAGAAAGTGGACGATTTGTCAATTTGAGTGGCACCGCGATAATAAGATTTTATTACCGTCTCAAAGAGCAACAGGGAATGTTGTTTTTTGAAGACGGTTTTTTGATATCCATTTTACCACTCATTCTTTCTCGCAGACAAGATGTAGAAGATCGGCTTAGTTATCTTCTGGAGCCTGTTTGAAAATCATTTCCGTAAAGTGTGACACATATTATGCGGAAAGCCTTTTTTAACACGCTCCCGCCAATTTTAAGAGAGAGAGGAAAAACACTATGAAAAAAAGAATGATCGCAATCGCAGCAGCAACAATGGCAACTATGATGATGGCAACACCTGTTCTTGCAGAGGACTACAAGATCGGTATCTGCAATTATGTAGATGACGCATCTCTGAACCAGATTGTAGACAATCTGGAAAGCCGCCTGAAAGAAATCGGCGATGAGAAGGGTGTAAACTTCGATATTTCCTATGACAACTGTAATGCAGATGCCAATGTTATGGAGCAGATTATTTCTGATTTCCAGGCAGACGGTGTAGACCTTATGGTTGGCGTTGCAACACCGGTAGCTATGCGTATGCAGGCAAGCACAGAAGGAACCGACACGCCGGTTGTATTCTCCGCAGTATCGGATCCGGTTGGTGCAGGTCTTGTAGAATCCCTGGAGGCACCTGGCGCAAACCTTACCGGAACAAGCGATTATCTGGATACCGCTTCCATTATGAAACTGATCGAAGCTGTTAATCCGGATACCAAGAAGATCGGACTTTTATATGATATCGGACAGGATTCCTCTACAGCAGCCATCGAGGCAGCAAAAGCTTACATGGATGAGAACGGAATCGAATATGTTGAGCGTACCGGAACCACTACTGATGAAGTTCAGCTTGCAGCAGATGCACTGGTTGCAGATGGTGTTGACGCAGTGTTTACCCCAACTGATAATACCATTATGACAGCAGAGCTTTCCATTTATGAGAAATTTATTGATGCAGGAATTCCGCATTACACAGGAGCTGATTCCTTTGCGTTAAATGGTGCTTTCGCAGGGTATGGTGTTGATTACGCAAATCTTGGAGCAAAAACAGCAGATATGGTTGCCGATATTCTTCTGAATGGTGCTGATCCGGCAACCACTCCTGTAGAAACCTTTGACAATGGTACTGCTACTGTAAACACAGAAACATGCGAAGCTCTCGGCCTTGATTTTGAAACTGTCAAAGCTGCTATGGAGCCGCTCTGCACACAGGTAAATGAGATCGTTACAGCAGAGAGCTTTAACGAACTGGAAACAAATTAACGATTAACCGGAGGAAATGATTGTGACACTGGCTACTGCACTCTCCTTAGGAGAAACTGCCCTGAAACTTGGACTGATCTGTTCCTTGACTGTCCTTGCATTGTTTTTAAGTTATTCCATGCTGAATGTCTGCGACCTTTCTACAGACGGCTGCTTTACATTAGGAGCCGCTGTAGGAGCTGCCGTGGCGGTCAGCGGACATCCTTTTTTATCAATAATAGCAGCAATGCTTGCCGGAATCTGTTCTGGTTTTGTAACCGGATTTTTGCAGACAAAAATGGGAGTAGACAGTCTGCTTGCGGGAATTATTGTGAATACAGGATTGTATTCGATTAACATAGCAGTGATGGGAGGCTCTTCCCTGATCAACATGAACCGTACAGATACGGTGTTTTCCATGATGAAGGATGTTCTGGCAGATACCCCTCTGAAGGGAAGAACAGATATAATTGTTGCGCTGATCGCAGTAGCAGCAGTGGTTGCTTTTCTGGTGGTATTTTTAAAGACACGACTTGGCCTTGCAATCCGTGCTACAGGAAATAATGCAGATATGGTGAAGTCGTCGTCTATCAACCCGGTATTTACAACGATTATCGGACTTTGTATTGCAAACTCTTTTACAGCACTGTCCGGATGCCTTCTTTCCCAGTCCCAGAAATCTGTGGACATTAACATCGGTCAGGGAATGGTTACCATTGCGCTTGCATCCCTTCTGATCGGAGGAACAATTCTTGGAAAAGGCGGAATTTTTGTAAGAGCTGTGGGAATGGTATTGGGTTCTTTTGTTTTCCGACTGGTTTATACGGTGGCTTTAAGATTTAATATGCCAGCGTTTATGCTGAAACTGGTATCTTCTGTGATTGTTATTCTGGCAATTTCCGGCCCTTATCTGAAACGACAGTGGCCGCAGCTGAAAAGAAGAATGACGCACAAGAAGGGAGGAATCTAATCCATGTTAAAGCTTTCACATATTTCCAAAACTTTTAATCCGGGAACAGTAAATGAAAAAGTGGCAATCAGAGATCTGTCTCTGCATCTTGAAAAAGGCGATTTTGCAACAATTATCGGTTCCAACGGAGCTGGTAAATCTACTATGTTTAATGCCATCTGTGGAGATTTTCTCACAGATTCCGGATCTGTTGTTCTGGATGGAGAGGATATTACATTTCTGCCACAGCATGCCAGAGCAAAAAATATTGGAAGACTGTATCAGGATCCGATGCGGGGAACTGCTCCTGGAATGACGATTCTGGAGAACCTTGCGCTTGCTGCAGGTCAGGGAGGCTGGCTTTCCCGTATTTCCAAAAGTGATAAACAGCGTTTTCGTGAACAGCTTGCACTTCTGGATATTGGCCTTGAAGACCGCATGAACCATCCGGTGGGACTTCTTTCAGGCGGTCAGAGACAGGCACTTACTCTTTTGATGGCAACTATGAATCCACCGAAACTGCTTCTTCTGGATGAGCATACAGCAGCTCTTGATCCGGGAACAGCCGAGAAGGTGCTGAACCTGACCAGCAGGATCGTGGAAGAACATCATCTGACCTGTCTGATGATCACCCACAATATGCAGTCTGCACTGGAACTTGGAAATCGTATTCTGATGATGGATTCCGGTGATATTGTTCTGGATATCAAGGAAGAGGAGAAAAAAGGTCTTACTGTGGAAGGGCTGCTTGACAAGTTTAAAGTTGGAGCAGGAAAGAAACTGGATAATGACCGCATTCTTCTTTCTAATGAGTAAGACGAAATGGATAAAAGTGAGCCCTGGCTATTGTACGGAATTGCAGTAGCCGGGGCTCTTTATGCAGTTGAGAATATTATACAATAATAATCTGTTGTCTGTACTCATGAACATAAGAAACACTGTTTTTTTGTGCCAGAATGCTTTCGTAAAGATTGGATGCGAAAGTTGTTTCATTTAGTAAATCCATAGCTTGCGGTGCGTTTTTAAGCACTGCGGCAGCATCCGGCAGTCTGGTAAGCAGAGGAATGCTGCCACATTTTTTTATTTTGCCCAGAAGCGCAGAACTGTTTTTTCGAAATCCCAGAACCCGGGCGTAGGGAATCTGCGCTGGCACACTCTGAATATGAAGAAGCATGTGAAGCAGTGCTCTCTGGATCCTGGTTCGTGTGATCTCCTTGGTTTTCAGAAGGTTGGCAAACTGGGAAAAGGTTTCATACTGATCCCGGCAGGAGAGAATCCTTCTGGCAAGAGCGTGGGACATGTCCAGGTATGTGCACAGGCTTTCTTCTGTTTCCTGAAGAAGACAGTAACGGTAAAGCGTGTCCAGATCGTTTTCCAGAAGATAATGATTTCCAGAAATTGCCTGTAAAAAAAGTTCCAGGGAATTTGCTGGTAAATATTTTTTTGCCATATCAGCAAGAAACGCAAAATTCTGTATTGAGGTTTCTGATGATTCAGATAAAAAGCAGTGGGAATGCTTGGTATCGGACGAGTCCCCTATGGATGGAGCATTGAAATTCAAAATGGCATTTCGAATAGCAGAAGCAGAAGGAAAGTGATTTTCAGACAGAGTATTTTCATGATAATCATTTCCTTCCCGTTTAATGGAAACCGGTGAAATAGAGCTGTTTTCCCGTAGAATAGCTTTACAGTATTCAATTCCCAGAATATTATTGGGGGAAAAGAGCAATTGCTGGTATTTTTCTGATTCGGGAAAAACTGCAGAGAGAGCCATGCTTCTGGCCTTTGGAAAAGTCATTCCGTTTTTCAGATTCCGGCGAAGGGCGGTCTGAAAATCTTCCGGCTCCTCTGCCAGGATTTTGGCCAGCTCCATAAGCGCATCCGTATCACCGCATTCACTTCCGAAACAAAGTATATCTGTAACCCCAAGTCCATCCAGAAGCTGTACGCCTCCTCTGGCAAATAACTCTGCACTGGCAGAAGAAATGGAAACCGGCAGCTCCAGAACCAGGTCTGCGCCGCTTTGAAGAGCCATTTCTGCACGTACATATTTTGAAAAAAGAGCAGGGGTCCCTCTTTGTACGAAATCACCACTCATGGCGATAACTACATAGTCTGTCCTTAGTTTTTCTTTTATATAGTTTATTTGATATTCATGTCCTGTATGGAATGGATTATATTCTGCAATAATTCCGGCTGTTTTCATAAAATTGCACCTCAAAAAATACGTTGTTCTTCCATATTCTAACATTGAAAAGCTTGAAATACAAGGCGGGGTGGCGTATAATGAGGTTAAGTTACTGAATGGGGAATGGATACTTATGCCAGTTCCCAGAGGATTACTGTAACAAATGAAAGGAGCCATTTAATCATGGGATTTATTGATGTAATCAAAGAAAGAGCAAAATCCAACATTAAGACAATCGTACTGCCAGAGACAGAGGACATGAGAACTCTTGAAGCAGCAGACAAGATTTTAAAAGAAGGAATTGCTAAGCTTGTACTTGTAGGTAATGAGGAGGCAGTTAAGAAGAGCGCAGCTGAAGGCGGCTTCGACATTTCCGGTGCACAGATCGTAGATCCTGCAACATCTGAGAAAACTCAGGGATATATTGACAAATTAGTAGAGTTAAGACAGAAGAAAGGTATGACACCAGAGCAGGCTAAGGAGATTCTTCTGAACCAGTATCTGTACTATGGTGTTATGATGGTTAAGATGGGAGATGCAGACGGTATGGTTTCCGGAGCCTGCCACTCCACAGCTGATACTTTAAGACCATGCCTTCAGATCCTGAAGACAAAACCAGGTACCAAACTTGTTTCCGCATTCTTCCTGATCATTGTTCCAGATTGCGAGTATGGCGCTAACGGAGCTTTTGTATTTGGTGATTCCGGTCTGAACCAGAACCCGAATCCAGAAGAGCTTGCAGCAATCGCAGCTTCTTCTGCTGAATCTTTCAAGCTTCTTGTACAGGAAGAGCCTGTAGTAGCTATGCTTTCCCATTCTACAAAGGGAAGTGCGAAACATGCAGATGTCGATAAAGTTGTTGAGGCTACCAAGATTGCGAAAGAGCAGAATCCGGACCTTGCACTTGACGGAGAGTTCCAGCTGGATGCGGCTATCGTTCCAAGCGTAGGTGCTTCTAAAGCTCCGGGAAGCCCGGTTGCAGGTAAGGCTAACGTTCTTATCTTCCCAGACCTTGATGCAGGAAACATCGGATACAAGCTGGCTCAGCGTCTTGCAAAAGCAGAAGCTTACGGACCTATCACCCAGGGTATCGCAAAACCTGTAAATGACCTGTCCCGTGGATGCTCCGCTGACGATATCGTTGGTGTTGTCGCTATCACATCCGTACAGTGCCAGGCTCAGGACTGATTCTAAATGAAGATGCCGGGTATAAGCTGCCTGGTGTCATGTAATACATAATCATGTAAACAGGAGAGTAAAAAAATGAATGTATTGGTAATTAACTGCGGTAGTTCTTCTTTAAAATACCAGCTGATCGATTCTGACACAGAGGCAGTTCTTGCGAAGGGACTTTGCGAGAGAATCGGAATTGACGGAAGACTGGTATATCAGAAAGCCGGAAACGACAAAGAGATCACAGAAGCTTCCATGCCGACTCATAAAGAAGCAATCCAGATGGTTCTGGAAGCCCTTACCAATGAGAAAACAGGTGCAATCAAGAGTCTTGCAGAGGTTAATGCAATTGGTCATCGTATCGTACATGGCGGCGAGAAATTTGCTTCTTCTGCAATCATTACAGATGAGATGATCAAAGCAGTAGAAGAGTGCAATGACCTTGCACCACTTCACAATCCGGCTAACCTGATCGGTATCCGTGTATGCTCCGAGCTTATGCCAAATGTACCTCAGGTAGGTGTATTTGATACTGCTTTCCATCAGACAATGCCTGCAAAAGCTTATCTGTACGGACTTCCAATTGAATACTACAAGAACTACAAGGTAAGAAGATACGGTTTCCACGGAACTTCCCACAGCTTTGTATCCAAACGTGCTGTTGAGTTCCTTGGTCTTGACAAAGACAACTCTAAAGTTATCGTTTGCCACCTTGGAAACGGTTCCTCCATCAGCGCTGTTCAGAATGGCAAATGTGTAGATACCACAATGGGTCTTACTCCTCTTGAAGGCGTTGTAATGGGTACACGTTCCGGAAGCATTGATCCGGCTATCGTTGAGTACATTGCCAAGAAAGAGAACCTGGATCTTGCAGGTGTTATGAATGTTCTCAATAAGAAATCCGGTCTTCAGGGTATGTCCGGTGTTTCCAGTGATATGCGTGACCTTAGAGCCGCAGCCGCTGAGGGCAACGAGGATGCTAAGAATGCAATCGAAGTTCTCTGCTATGGCATTGCGAAATATGTAGGTGGATATGTAGCTGCTATGAACGGTGTTGATGCAATCGTGTTTACAGCTGGTATCGGCGAGAATGTTGGCATGATTCGTGAGAAAGTCTGCTCTTATCTTGGATTCCTTGGTGTTACAATTGATGCTAAGGCTAATGAGGCTATGGGCGAGGAAGTTGTTATTTCCGGTGCTGACTCCAAGGTAAAGGTTGCAGTTATCCCGACTAACGAGGAGCTTGCAATTTGCCGTGATACGGTAGCACTTGTAAAATAATTAGCTGCAGTGTGATCAGCAGTACATGGGCAAAGTCAGTTGCTGAGAGGCAGGCTGCTTTGCGGTAATACTGCATTACTTTGTAAAAATGCATAAATCCTGCCAGAGAATCATACGCTCTGGCAGGATTTTATATGCAACAGGAAATTGATTTTATATTCCACCTGAAATTTCGTCAGCTTTTGTAATTTTTTTGAAAATTTATTGTATATAAGGGAAAATTCAAGTTGACAAATAATGACAGGGTATGTATAATTGATTAAGTGTGAATAGGGAGACGATTATGCAGATACATTTATCAGACATTTCATCCAGCGAGGGTAAGAGCCAGCACTACAGTGTTGCTTTTGAGATGGATACCATCACCTTCCAGCAGGGAACCTTTCCAGTACTGACTAAGGAACCTGTAGAGCTTACGATTACGAATACCGGAGACAGAGTTCTGGAACTGGAGGGAAGCGGTCTTGTGACTGTTGGAATTCCATGTGACAGATGTCTGGAAGAGGTTAGGACCAGGATTCCTTTTGAATTCAAGAGGAAACTTGACATGAAGCTTACGGATGAAGAACGTGTGAATGATCTGGATGAGAGCAGCTATCTCACCGGCTATGACCTGGATGTGGACCGTTTGGTCTATCTTGAGGTACTGATGAGCTGGCCTTTGAAAGTCTTATGTAAAGAAGACTGCAAAGGGATTTGCAGCAGATGCGGGAAGAATCTGAATGATGGTCCCTGCGGATGTGCCGAGGAGCCTAAGGATCCCCGTATGGCAGCTATCAGTGATATATTCAGTAAATTTAAGGAGGTGTAACCGAAATGTCCATCTGCCCAAAGAATAAATCTTCCAAAGCAAGACGCGATAAGAGAAGAGCAAACTGGAAAATGAGCGCTCCGAACCTTGTAAAATGCAGCAAATGCGGCGCACTTATGATGCCACACAGAGTTTGCAAGGCTTGCGGAAGCTATAACAAAAAAGAGATCGTTAAAGTTGAAGACTAATAGCGAATCTTTAAAGAACACCTGAGTTGATTGGGTGTTCTTTTTTTATGCAGCAAGCAGGATTCTTTCCTGTTGTTTTTTCTATATAATTCATTTATAATATTCACAGAAAATACATTATCTGGAGGAACTACAATGTCTGAATTAAGTGATAAGATCAGATCAGAATTTAAAAAGGCAGATGATGAGCGCGATGCTCTTATGAATACCCCGGAAGATATCGAACGTTGGGATAATATTGTATATGGACATGATGACAGGGAAATGCAGAGGCTGGATGTATACAGACCGAAGCAGGCACAGGGAGAAGACCTTCCGGTCATTATCAGCGTTCATGGAGGAGCCTGGATGTATGGAGACAAAGAAAGGTACCAGTACTATTGTATGAGTCTTGCACAGCGAGGATTTGCAGTTGTAAACTTTACATATCGTCTGGCTCCTGAGAGCAAATTTCCAGCACAGTTAGAGGATGTGAATCTGGTATGCAAGTGGGTGATGAAGCGTGCAGGAAGATTCCATTTTGATACAGAACGTATTTTTGCAGTAGGAGATTCTGCAGGAGCTCATCTTCTGGGACTTTATGCAGCAATCTGCACGAATCCGGCATATGCTGCCAAATATGATTTTGCTGTACCAGAGGGCTTTGCCCTTACTGCAATTGCTTTAAATTGCGGTGTGTACAGGATCCCAAGAGAAGAGTCTGACAATATGACTACGCTGATCATGAAGGAACTTCTCCCGGAAGGTGGTACAGAGGAAGAACTGGAGAGCATTGATGTGCTGAACGGCATTACAGATGTTTATCCTCCTGTATTTTGCATGACTTCCGTGGCAGATCATCAGAAAGCACAGGCACCTGCATTAGTCCAGAAACTGATGGAGAATAATGTGCCCTTTGTATATCGTGTGTTTGGAGATAAGGTTAATAAACTTGGTCACGTGTTCCACTGCGATGTAAAAACAATTGATGCTGCCCAGTGCAATGATGCAGAATGTGATTTTTTCAGGGAGTTTTGTTTCTGATAGTAGGACATTCATGTAAAACATATTACGGTACAATGCAAAGTTAGAGCCTGTTTCAAACACGCTCTTGTTGTTGTGATAAAGTAAACAGTAACACCCATTTTTCACGGAAACCTGCGGTTCGCCACAGGTTTCTTGTATTATACGATAAAATCTTATATGCTTGGGACAAGGGAGAAAATCAATGAAAAAAAGGTTAAAAGGTCTGATAAGTGTTTTTTTCTTTTTGCTTTGCATATTTGCCTGGAAAAGCGGGCAGGAAGTAAGGGCAGCAGAAAATATAATAAGGGATTTTTCCAGAATTTTCTACATACCTGCCGGAGTAGTTTTGAAAGGCGGAAGCCTGCAGAAACTGCAGGAAATTTATGACAGCATGAGCTGCATTGCATATACAGAAGATGGGGAAGAGCTTTATCTGGATGCAATCTGGGACTATTCCGGAATTGATATTCAGACTGTGGGAGCCTATAAGATTACAGGGACAGTGAGACTTCCGGAAGGATATACAAGCAATGTCGGTCTTCCGGAATGGACAGCATGGATTTCTGTACAGAATCCGGGACAGCCGGAGATTCAGGTGTATTCCCGAATGATTTCAGCAGGTATTTACTATTTTCCATGGATCACAGAGCAGAATCCGGATAAGATGGCAATATGGCTTCAAAAAGAAGGAGAGGACTGGGTAAATGTAAGCGAGGAAGGATATGGATTTGCGGATACCGATGGGATGTATCTTTCCTGCCAGAGTATGATAGCTGAAAATATATATACACTGACAGTTGTTTATAATGAAGGGAAAACCAGAAATCTTAAATACCGCTATCAGTCAGATGGAAGCTTGGAGATTCTCAGTTATCAGCCTGGAACAATTGGCGGGACAGTATCAAAAGATACTGTTATCCGTTCCTGCGAGGAGATTGACGAAAAGAGCCTGCAGCGCTGCATGGTATATGCGGTGCGGGCGGGGCAGAGTCTGGCAGAAGTACGGACCGAGCTGGAGGAGACTTTTTATATTTTGGGGAGCACCTGTGAAGAATATGAGGATACTGCGGCCCATCCGGCTGTTATCATGCATTCAGTATGGGATTTCAGTCAGGTTGATGTGAATGCTCCTGGCGTTTATAAAGTGACGGGAACTTTTGCAGCTCCAGAAGGCTGCACGGTGGATCAGGAGCTTACTGTTCCGGAGGCGTCTGCTTATATTACCGTTCAGCGCCCGGATCAGCCGGAAGTACAGACGTGCTGTGTGGTTGGCGTGGATACTCTGTTTTTTCCTATGATATTAGACCGTTTTACAGATGAACAGCTGGACAATCTGCAGGTATATCTGCAGGAAAATAAGGGAGATAAAGAAATAAGCAAAAGTAATTTCTATTTTGACAGAAAGGGTCTGTATCTGAAAAAAAGTGTTCTTAAAGCTGGCTGGGAATATGGAATTTACGTAACCTATCCAGGTGGAAGTACCGGGGTATATACTTTTGTGTATGGTGGGGAGCTGATTTTTAATGAGCACTGGTACAAGCGCAACTATGCAGACAGGGATGGCAAAGAGCTTCCGGATATTGACAATGAAACGGAGCGGGTAACGGATACTTCCGCCATCCTTGTAGGAAACAGGCTGCTGGATCTTATGAAGAATGGTGTAAAGCTGATTCCTTTTGAAGGAGACGGAGTGCTGGTAAGGGTTCCTGTGGAAGTGGTAAAAGACTGGAATATAAAAGCGGAGGATCAGATTGAGACAGACATTTCCTGGGTGGGAAGTGATGTTTCTGTAAAAATTTCCAAAAATGGAGAAGCTGTTACAGATATTCCAGGAGCTACCGTGGAGATTCCGTATGCGAACCGTGACTCTCAGACTATGCTGACAGACGAAGAAGGTAACTCCTATACAGGTTCGGTAAATGATGCACAGAACGCTGCGGTGATTCCCATTGATAAAACCGGAGATTATACAGTGGAAGAGCAACCACAAAATCAGACGGAGAATGATGGAAATATAGAAGAGGATGATCCGGAAGGGGACAGTCTGGAAAATGCGGCGGACTCAGGGGAAGAAAAGCTGTCAGAACAGGTTGAGGAACTTCTTTCGGAAAATGTCAAAAACCAGAAAGCGAATTCAGATGAGAATCTTAACAGTCAACATAAAAAAACGGCTTCAATTGTTATAATAATTGTAATTTTGTTAATATTGTTATGGAATATACCAATGAGACGCGGCAAAAAGCTCCGAAAGGGGGAACGGGGTGAAGGAGAACAAAGCAAATAAAAAAGGAAGGAAGCTGCTGTGGGGAATTGTAATCATAACCATGATTCTATCCTTTATGTTTTTTTACGTGTTGTATTGTTCAAATAACAAATATATGACAAGAGAGGAAAAAGCCATACACGGACTTTTGTATGCAGATGGCTCCTATGAGAGCTTTCCTGTCTATTATTTGTCCAGAGAATGGGAATATTATCCGGATGCACTTCTTACGCCGGAGGATGATCTGGATAAATATTATTTTCGTTATATTTCTATTGGGGAATATGGTGGAATGGAACTTGGAAACAGTGGGAGAAGTCCGTATGGAAGTGGTACATACCGGTTAAAAATCATGCTTCCCGCTGAGCAGCATACATATGGTTTGTATCTGCCGGAAATTTTTTCAGCATATAATTTGTATGTGGATGGTGTTCTGGTCGGACAGATGGGAAATCCGGACCCGGATCATTATGTGGAACGGACTCAGAACAGATTGTTTACCTTCAGGGCCAATACTTCATTAGAAATTCTGATTGCAGTGACAGATAAAAGCTCTGCTTCGCCGGGAATCCAGAGTGTACCTGTTTTTGGAAATCCTTTAAAAATAAACACCATAAGGGGAATTTCGGTGTTTATCAATTCCTCTGTATTTACCTTGATCATTCTGGTTCTGGCGTTTTCCGTATGGGCATTTTTTAAAACCAGAAGCAGGGCAAATGTACTTTTTGCAGGAGTATGCCTTTGTGTGCTCGGGTATACCTGCTATCCCCTTCTGCATACATACCTGGCGCTAAGAGTACAGCCCTGGTTCTCTGTTGAAATGCTGTTCTATTTTCTCGCTTTTCCGGCAATGCTTTTGCTGGAATATGAGATCACCGGGCAAAAGTATAAGTGGATGGTATGGGGGGTTCTTGCTACAGCTGTGGCAGGTCTTGTGGTTACACTTGCAGGGATTTTTGCAGGGGGAATGGAGACCGCAGCTCTTTCTTATGGTATTTCAGCGGCAACAGAGGTGCTGAAATGGTTTACCGCTGTATGCCTTGTTTTAACTGCGTTTTTCTATACGGAAGGGATGCAGGGCATTTCTCTTCTTGCAGGAACCGTCATTTACGCAGTATCTCTGGCAGCAGACCGCATATGGTCTTTGTATGATCCGATTATTGGCGGCTGGTTTCCGGAATGGGGCGGCGTCATTTTGACAGGTATATTTGGAATGCTTCTCTGGAGAGAACTGACAGAAGGCTATCGGATGCGGCTGATCTATGAAGAACAGTCCAGACAGATGGAATTGCGTCTGCTTATGCAAAAGGAGCATTATGAGAAGTTAACTGATGCGCTGGAAGAGGCAAGCCGTACAAGACATGACTTCAGACAGTATATCCGTACTGCTTCCATTCTGCTGGAACAGGAACATTATGAAGAACTGAAAGCGTATTTTCATCAGTTCGCACAGGAGAGCACCGAAAAAATGCAGACACCAGTATGCTATTGCAAGAACATGTCTGTGGATGCAATCTTACATTACTATGCGTCACAGCTGGAGCAAAAAGGTATAAAGTACAGATATTCAGTAGAGGTTCCAGAGAAAATGAAAATTTCTGATCTGGATATCTGCAGGATTTTTGGGAATCTGATGGAAAATGCGGTGAGAGCAGTGCAAAAAGAAGAGAACGCGGATGAGGCTTATGTAAATTGCATCTGCAAAGTAAAAATGGGAAAACTTCTGATCAATATTGAAAACACCTATGCAGGAGAAGTGCAGAGAAATGGGGCAGCTTTTTATTCAACAAGTCACAGCGGGCAGGGAATTGGAATTGCTTCTGTTTCCAAAACAGCAGAGAAATATGGTGGATATGCCGACTTTTCTGCCAGAAACGGTATATTCCGGGCGAATGTGTTTATTCCACTGGAAGATATGGATTTACGGCTTTCGGACAAAGCCGGCTGACAGGCTGAGAAATTTTGCCGGGTCTTTCTTCCACATAAAAAGTCTGCGCAACCAGTTGTGCAGACTTTTGTATTACGAGAAAAGATAATTCAGATATTCCTTCTTGATTGCGTTAGCTCCCCGTTTACGGATCTGGACGGTTTCCTGGTTGTCCAGAAGAAAGCCCTCCTCCAGTGTTTTGTAAATGCGGTCCATATTCACAAGACAGCCGCGGTAGCAGGAGAGAAAACAGGGGAGATCGTGAATCAGTTCCTCGAATTTCTGGAAAGTCAGGTATGTGCGCAGAACTCCTGCGTCTGTGTGAAGCTGGACAGCATTGTGAAAGGTGTCTGCATATAAAATGCTTTTTACAGGAACACGTAGAAGGGTACGGTCGCAGATCACCTCTATATATCGTGTATCCTGTGCACGCTTGATCTGAATGGAGTCCAATACCTTTGTGAGCTTGTTTGTATCAAGAGGCTTCAGAAGATAATAAGCTGCCTGCACGTCGTAACTGGCAACCGCAAAAGCATCGCTGCTGGTAACAAAAATAAGAGCACAGGAGTCGTCTTTTTCCCGAAGCTGGGCGGCCAAGTCCATACCATTGGCCTGCTTTATGTAGATATCAAGAAAAATCAGGTCATAACTGCCGGGAGAATAGCTGTTCCAGAAGTCTTCAGGTGAAGAGAAGGTATGTAATTGGATAGATATCTGTCTTTGGTCATAATGTTCCCGGGTAGCTTCTGCAAGTGCATCAAGATCCTGCTGCACATCATCAATTATTGCAATGTTCAATGCTGAAATCCTCCAAAAGAATGAAAACCTGCAGTAAATCAAAATATCACTGAAAGTGTCATTTCATCCCATGTATATTGTTTTTTCAAAATAAATCGGATATAGTAATCTCAAGGTGATGAGGCGTTAGAAAGTATTGTAAGCTTTTTAGGTCCTCTATATAATATCACAAAATATGATAAAAGTGAGGTAGAAAAATGAAAAACTGGAAAAAAGTTATGGCTATGTTGTGTGCCGCAGCAATGGTAACCGGATCTTCTGCTCCTGTATGGGCAGAGGCAGATGCAGCAGAAGATACTGAGGCTGCAGATGATGAGATTACAGAATTAACAATGGACATGCTTGATGAAGCTGCATATGAAGGAACATGGTTATCTTTTGAGCCAGGCTTCGATCTCTATGTACCAAGTAACTGGGACGTTCTGGAAATTTCAGATGAAGATGCTGCAGACGGTGTTATGTTCCAGGCACAGGATCCGGATTCTGAAGAAGGCGTGAACATGGTAGTGACTGCTACAGATGTTGGAACAGAGTATGATCTGCATTCCATGGCTGATGAGCTGGCTACAGAGTATGAAGATGTTGAGAAGGTTTGCATTAACGGACTCTATGCGGTTTCCTTCGAGACTGAAAGTACATACGGAATCGCTTTCCTGGAGGATGCTGAGGGAATGATGTACAATGTTCAGATCGGACCGAAATCTGATGACATTCAGCCTATCGCTGAGACACTTTTCGTTTCTCTGATCAAGACAGAAGACAATGTGGAAAATGCAGAGGCTGAGACCGATGCGGCAGCTGACGAAGAAGCAGCAAACTAATTGCTATAAATGCAATCAGCAGTAATAACTAATTTAAATGCGAAACGTGAATGTCAGCTGGAAATAAATTTTGAAGCTGGCGCTTAAGAAAACAAAACAGAAGCTATGCAGTATATAGAAAAAGACTGCATGGCTTCTGTTTTTTTGTTTCATCATATAAATATGCGTTTAACAGTTAGTTGTGTAAAGATTTCTTCAGCTTCGTATTCCATTTCTGTACAATCAACGGATTCATTTTAATCTTTTTACGATCGTAAGTGATCAGTCCGTTGGTTTCTTCTTCAATATCAGAAAGCTGCGTGAAAACAGTTGCAGAGTATCCTTTTTTTACAGAAGGTACGATAGTGTTTTCCATCAACCTGGAGAAGCCGTCGGTAAGCGCCTCGCTGGTGGTAAATTTCTTATATCCGTAAATATTTTTACAGGCACTGTGCTCTTGCAGGCGAAGAGAGTAACCTCCAAATTCAGATAAAGCAAGTACGCGGTCTGATTCTGGTACTGGAAGTCCAAGAAAATAATAATGGAGACTGTTAATATCACCACAGCCCTGATCAAACCATCCACTGGCAGAATCTACCAGGCGGGAAGGATCAAGCCGGTGAATAAAATCTGTGATTTTTTTGGTTGAAAACTGTCCCCATCCTTCGTTGAAAGGTACCCATGTGACGATGGAAGGATGATTATACAGTGTCCTGACCATATCCCGGATATCGTCAATGTATTCCTGACGGCCGAATTCATCTGTGCGGGAGAGCAGGCGGGCGTGGAGGTCTTTTACTGGAATGCGTATCCAGTTTAATAATGTGGCCAGATAGGTGACAAACCAGTGATGGTAGGAAGAACCGCCGTTAGGCATATCCTGCCATACCAGCATTCCCATGCGGTCACAGTGGAAATACCAGCGGTCTGCTTCGATTTTGCCATGCTTGCGGAGCATGTTAAAGCCAAGATCTTTCATTGCACGAATATCGTAGATGAGAGCTTCGTCGGAAGGTGCTGTATAAAGCCCGTCTGGCCAGTAGCCCTGATCCAGCACGCCGCTCTGAAAATATGGCTGATCGTTCAGGAAAAAGCGTGGATAGCCATCGTCAGCTATCTGTACGTCACATTTGCGGAGTGCGAAATATCCAAGAATCCGGTCTTTGCCATATTCCAGGGAATAGGGGTAAAGCCATGGCTCTTTGGGAGTCCAGGACTTCTGCATATTTTCCGGGATGGAGAGGGTGGCTCCTTTTCCGGGACGGATTGCGGCGGTAGTTATTTCATCCTGGCATAATGTATCGTTAAGTCCGTCTGCTTCGAGAAAAACAGGTGGATAAACTTTACAGATCACATTGGATGAATTCTGCCTGTCAGGTGAAAAAGCCAAAACAGTTCCCTGAGAATCTGTCTGATCCGCTGCCGTGTGACTTATATGGGCAGGAGATACATTTTCAGTCAAGGATGGGGAGGATACGCGGATGCGCATCCGGACCAGACCATTGTCCCAATCCGGGGTAACACGCACATCTCTTATGTATTCGTTCGGTACGATCTCCATCCATACAGTTTGCCATATCCCGCTCTGGGCAGTATAGAACATACCGCCGCGTTTCAGCTGCTGTTTGCCTCGGGCATGATAGGAGGTGTCACTGAAGTCATGGACACTTATTAGGATAGAGACTGTGAGATCTTCTGTGATAAAGTCTGTAATATCTGTGGTAAATGGAAGGTAGCCTCCCTTGTGATAGGTGACGAACTTTCTGTTAATGTACACACTGCAGATCTGATCTACAGCTCCAAAATGCAGAAGAAGCCGCTGACTTTCTGTATCCAGGCAGTTCTCTGGCAACTGGATGGTACGGGAATACCATAAGGTTTCATCAGGCAAAAGCTGGCGCTTTACCTGGGAAAGAGGTGCTTCCGGTGAAAAGGGCACTAAAATCTGTCCGTCAAAGGGGAAATATTCGCTTTCGTAAAATTGCCATGGAAGAATGCGGCTGTCAGTAATCAGATAGTCCCACATGCCGTTCAGATTGATCCAGTGACGGCGTACCATATCCGGACGAGGATATTCTTTCAGAGTCTGTCCCAGGGCAGCCGCTTTGCTCCAAATGGTTTCCAGATTTTTCAAATATATGTCCTCCTTAAATTTACGAAAAGTATGAAAAAATAATTATAATGATATGTTTTATTATACACGAAATATGGACGTTTGCAATTGGATTTGTGAAAACCTGTTCCGCAACATTACTGTTCACTGGTAATGTTCCGCGAGGTGTTTTTGCGAACAAAGTTCACAGAAAAACGAGAATCTGAGCGTGAAATCTTGCGGATGCATGAGTTTTGTGTAACGCGAAACGTGTTGCTATGAATGGAGCGAAGAGAAACACGCTTGCAGGGGGGAGTGGACAGCATATCGCAACTTACGATTGAAAAAGCAGGTGCGGTATGTTACGATAAAAAGGATTGATGGAGGGGAAAAAGATGAATAATTCACAAAACAAAAATCTGCTGACAGAGGGGTCTATCTGGAAGAAACTGATGGGATTTGCGTTCCCGCTTTTTCTGGGAAACCTGTTCCAGCAGCTGTACAATACAGCAGATTCTCTGATCGTGGGAAACTTTCTGGGAAGTGATGCACTGGCTGCGGTAAGTTCATCCGGCAGTCTTACATTTCTGCTGGTAGGATTTTTTCAGGGTCTTGCTATGGGAGCAGGCGTTATCATAGCGAGATATTTTGGCGCAAGGCAGAAGAAGGAGCTTCACAGGGCGATTCATACCACGGTGGCTTTTGGTATTCTGTGCGGTATACTTCTTACAGCTGGCGGTGTTGTGCTTGCACCGAAGATTCTGATCCTTATGAAAACACCGGCAGATATTTTGCCGAAATCCACCCTGTATTTCCAGGTATATGCCATGGGATCCCTGGGTCTGGTTCTTTATAACAATTTTGTAGGCATTATGCAGGCAGTGGGAGACAGCCGTCATCCATTGTATTACTTGATTTTTTCATCACTTTTGAATGTAGCTCTGGATATGGTTTTTGTAGGCGGACTTGGAATGGGTGTGGAGGGCGCAGCTCTTGCCACTATCATTTCCCAGTTTATGAGTGCATTTTTGTGCCTGTACCGTCTGATGAAAAAAAGCCCGGAGGAGTATACGGTTTCCCTTAGGGATGTTCGCCTGGACTCCTATATGCTGAAACAGATCGTATCCAACGGTCTTCCTGCTGGCATCCAGAATTCCGTGATCGCTATTGCAAACGTGGTAGTGCAGTCTAATATCAACAGCTTCGGCAAGCTGGCTGTTGCTGGATGCGGGGCATATTCCAAGGTTGAGGGATTTGGTTTTCTGCCTATTACCTGTTTTTCTATGGGGCTGACCACATTTATCAGTCAGAATCTGGGCGCAAAGAAATATGACAGGGCAAAAAAAGGAGCCCGTATTGGTATCCTCTGCAGTATTTCGATGGCAGAGATCGTGGGAATTATTGTGTATTTTGCAAGCCCGGTATTTATTGCCGCTTTTAACAATGATCCGAAAGTGATTGCTTTCGGAGTGAAAGAGGCACATATCATTACTCTGTTCTATTTTCTGCTTGCTTTTTCCCATTGCATTGCAGGACTTATGCGTGGCGCGGGAAGAGCTACGGTGCCCATGTTCGTTATGCTGGGCTGCTGGTGCGTGATCCGTGTGACTTATATAACCATCGCTGTGAAGCTGCATCCGGTGATCCAGACTGTATTCTGGGCTTATCCACTGACCTGGTCATTAAGCTCCATTCTGTTTTTGATTTTTTATCTGAAATCAGACTGGATCCATGGTTTTGAGAAAAAAAGAAACTGACAGAGGCGGAAAATACTGAAATAAATGCC
This sequence comes from Blautia faecis, assembly GCF_027662325.1. Classification (NCBI taxonomy): domain Bacteria; kingdom Bacillati; phylum Bacillota; class Clostridia; order Lachnospirales; family Lachnospiraceae; genus Blautia; species Blautia faecis. Next base: position 59,773 of record NZ_JAQDKY010000016.1, read on the forward strand.
AGTGGATGGTGAAAAAGGAGTTATGGTTTTTATGAATGTACTGAACATTGAACATGTAAGCAAGATTTTTGGAGATAAAAAGATTTTTGATGATATTTCCTATGGAATCCATGATGGGGATAAAATCGGAATCATTGGAATCAATGGAACAGGAAAAAGTACTCTGCTGAAAATCATTGCAGGGGAAGAGGAGACAGATGAGGGACAGGTGATTTCCCAGAATGGCCTTCGTATCACCTATCTGCCTCAGATGCCGGATTTTCCAAAGGGTGCCATTGTACAGGACTATGTGGCTGATGGGAAATGGCAGAAGGACTGGAGCACAGAAAGCGAGGCCAGAAATATTTTGAATAAGCTGGGGATTACAGAACATGATGTCCCTGTGGAGCAGCTTTCCGGTGGCCAGAAAAAGCGTGTAGCTCTTGCCAGAACTCTGGTAAACCCTTCTGATGTGCTGATTCTGGATGAGCCTACCAACCATCTGGATAACGAGATGGTAACCTGGCTGGAGGATTATCTGAACCGGTTTAAAGGCGTTGTGATCATGGTTACGCATGACCGTTATTTCCTTGACAAAGTTACCAATAAAATTCTGGAAATCAGTCATGGAAAAGTATATTCCTATGATGCCAATTATTCAGGATTTCTGGAATTAAAAGCACAAAGAGAAGAGATGGAACTGGCTTCCGAGAGGAAGAGACAGAGCATTCTCCGTATGGAGCTGGAATGGGCGAAGCGTGGCTGCCGTGCAAGAAGCACCAAGCAGCGCGCCCGTCTGGAGCGTCTGGAAGCGTTAAAAAATGGCAAGGCGCCTGTTCAGGAGACAGATGTGCAGATGGACTCTGTGGAGACCAGAATGGGGAAAAAGACAGTAGAGCTTCATCACATTTCCAAAAGCTATGGCGATAAGGTGATTCTGGATGATTTTGACTATATTGTGCTGAGAAATCAGAGACTTGGAATTATCGGACCAAATGGATGCGGAAAATCTACTTTGATCCGTATTATTGACGGAATGGTGGAACCGGATTCCGGTACTGTGGAGATCGGGGAGACGATCAAGATCGGTTACTTCGCCCAGGAGGTACCGGACATGGATGGAAACCAGCGTGTGATTGATTATATCCGTGATGTGGCAGAGTTTATTCCTACCCGTGATGGAAAGATCAGTGCATCTATGATGCTGGAGCGTTTTCTTTTTGATTCTGCAATGCAGTATACACCGGTAGCCAAGCTGTCAGGAGGAGAGAAGAGACGTCTGTATCTCCTGAAGGTACTGATGGAGGCGCCAAATGTACTTCTTCTGGATGAGCCAAGTAATGATCTGGACATTCCTACACTGACAATTCTCGAAGATTATCTTTCTACATTTTCGGGAATTGTGATCACGGTATCTCACGACCGCTATTTCCTGGATGATGTGGTGGACCGCATTTTTGCCTTTGAAGGGAATGGAAAACTGACCCAGTATGAGGGTGGTTATACAGATTATGCGGTGGCGAAAGCGCGGAAATATGGGGCTGGAAGCAGTGAAATTGGTGCCGGGACCGGCAGCAGTTTGTCGGATAAAGCGGCTTCCGGAAATAACAGTACAGAGGATGAAGGGAAAAAACCTACCAGAAAAGACTGGAAGCAGGGACAGAAGTCTGAAAAACTGAAATATACTTATAAAGAAGAACGGGAATATGCTGTTATTGATGAGGATATAGCCAGACTTGAAGAGAAAATTGCCAGGCTGGAGAATGATATGATGGCAAATGCCACCAATTCCGTGAAGCTTCGTGAGATCATGGCAGATAAAGAGGCGGCGGAGAAGCAGCTGGAAGAGAAAATGGATCGCTGGGTGTATCTGAATGATCTGGCGGAGCAGATTGAGGCACAGAAAAATAATGGATAAAGGTGACAGGAAGCTGCATGCTTCGAAAGCCCATAAAGAAGAGGAAAGCTTTCTGAACAGGAGAAAGGAATTATTTCGCAGACTACCAAAAATTGACAGGCTTATGGGAAGGGAACTGACGAAAGAACTGACGGAACAGTATGGGTATCGTGCAGTGCTGGAAGCTGCCAGAAAGGTGGAAGAGCAGCTGCGGGATGCCATGCGTCAGCAGATTTTGGTGGAAGAAAAGCCAGCTGTGTTCCTGGATACATCCGGACTATCAGGACAGAAGGATGGCTTACCGGTAAAGCTGTCTGATCTGAAGGCTTTGCCTGAGACAACATTAGATTATACAGAGTATGTTTTGCAGGAAATGAAGAGACTGCTTGCGCACAGAAGCCAGAGGCAGATGCAGCGGGTGATCAATGCTACCGGTGTGATCCTCCACACAAATCTGGGAAGAGCGCCTTTAGGGGACAGACTTGTGTCTGAGCTTGTACCTTTGATGACCGGATATACCAATCTGGAATTGAATCTGGAAGATGGGAAGAGGGGAAGCAGATATGATCATTTTGCTGAAAATCTCTGCAAGCTGACAGGGGCTGAGGCTGCCATTGCAGTGAATAACAACGCGGCAGCAGTGCTGCTCATGCTGACAGCGCTGGCCTCCGGAGGGGAAACCGTAGTTTCCCGAGGAGAGCTTGTGGAGATTGGCGGGAAGTTCCGGATTCCGGATGTATGCAGCCAGAGTGGAACGATGCTTGTGGAAGTGGGGACTACCAACCGGACTTATCTGGAGGATTACGAAAATGCAGTGACAGAGAATACCGCTGCCTTTCTGAAAGTGCACACCAGCAACTATCAGATTACCGGTTTTACCCATGAAGCAGAGTTTGTAGAGCTTGCAGAAGCGGCACATAACCGCGGAATTCCCCTTTTGGTGGACTTTGGAAGTGGGAGCCTTGTGGACATTGCCTTTTATGGAATCGAGCCTGAAAAGACCGTACAGGAGCTTTTGAAGAAAGGTGCAGATATTGTATCTTTTAGTGGAGATAAACTTCTGGGCGGACCACAGGCAGGAATACTGGCAGGACGTAAAGATTTGATCGAAAAGATTTCCAGGCATCCTCTCATGCGGGCACTGCGAATCGATAAGTTTACAGCTGCCGCGCTGGATAAGACAGTAAGTATTTATCTGGATGAGGGTCAGCTGGAGAAAGAGATTCCGGTTTATGATATGATGAGTCGAAGTGCAGAAGAACTTAAGCGGAATGCATTATGGCTTATGGGTGAACTGTTGGCCGATGCTTCTGAATATGAATTTGCAGTAACCTCTACACGAAATCCTGTTGGCGGTGGTACTACACCTGGAAAAACACTGCCTGGAGCTGCATTGCAGATAAGAAGCCTGAATGGAAAGGGCCTTTCCGCGCAGGAAATCAGTGACTGCTTACGGAAAATGGATACTCCGGTTATTGGTCATATTGTAGACGACTGGGTCTATCTGGAAATGAGAACCATAAGGACTGGCGAAGAATTGGAGATTCTCAGAAAAGAATTGAAATATGATCTGTACAAGAAAAACCCTCAATGATCTTTGAAAATCATTGAGGGTTTTGGAGCATTATGATTCTATTTCCCCATATGCCATGCCAGTCTTACGCTTGCAGAGTGGACTGTTCCTGTAAGCCAGTCGCAGTCATTGGTGATCCAGTCCATGATGCCAAGCTGGCGGGTTTCCCAGGCAACGGTAGCTTCATGGGCTTCCGGTGTTTCTTCAGTCTCCATAGTGGTGTCGATCTCGTCGTAGCCGAAAATATATCCGCCTGCGCTCCAGATGCTGAAGTTGCTGTCAGGACCCGGGTCAATCCTGCCTTCTCTTGCGGCAACCAGTCCGTCATGTCTTGCCTTATATTCTTCCTCGCAATCAGGTTTCAGTCTGGTTATGAACATTCTGTGGCGGATCAGTTCTTTGTTTTCGCGGACAACACCGAAATTGTGGTACATCAGACGCATGTTTTCGCCAGGGGTGGAGATCCAGGTGAAGGTGTGGTCAATTCTGGAGGTGAGAGCCTGGATGCTGGCTTTTTTCTCTTCTGAAAATTCGTTATTTTCGTCTGTTTCGTAATATCCGAAAATCAGGGAATCACAGTTCCAGATGCTGAAATTATGTACCTTTTCCTGATCCAGAAATGCAGTCAGATCTGGCCAGATCTCTCCTAATATCTGGCGGTATTCATTTTTTTTCCCTTTTTTGATTTCCATAGCAAAGCTGTGTCTTTCCATAAGAAAAATCCTCCGTTTTATAAAAATAAGATATTGTGTATATCTGGTTTTTCTGTTTTGAACCTTGTAAAAAATATTAATCTAAGAAAAAGTCAAGTTTACTTCTCACGGAATGTTACCAGTGAACAGTAATAGGTACTGTTCACTGGTAATGTTCCGCGAGGTGTTTTTTGTGAACAAAGTTCACAGAAAACCCGAGAATTGCGGCGCGAAATCATGCTTTGCATGATTTCTGTGCATCGCGAAGCGCGTTACTGTGAACGGAGTGAACAGTAACCAGTAATAAGGATAGCATAATTTCTCAGATAAATCCACCCTTATATTGACATTCAGCATGTACTTATATACAATAAGAGGACTGGCCTGGAGCATGTTTAAAAAAATCATTTCCACAATCTGCACGCCCTGCTTTGCAGTATATTTTGCCTGAATTTGGTCTGCGTAGCCCGCTGCGACGTCCCATCT
>NZ_JAQDKY010000016.1:64409-80906 GCF_027662325.1 Blautia faecis
GGGCGACAGAAAAAAAGGGTTACTGGTCACGGAGCGAACCGTAAACGAAAAGGTTTAATTACAGAAGAGAGGGGATTGTTTTTGGAAAAAGAAGTAAAAGTTCAGGAAAATAAAATGGGTGTGATGCCAGTGGCAAAGCTTCTGCTCACCATGTCTGTACCGATGATGATTTCCATGCTTGTCCAGGCGCTTTATAATATTGTGGACAGTATGTTTGTGGCGAAATTAAGTGAGAGTGCACTTACTGCAGTTTCGCTTGCATTTCCGGTGCAGAACCTGATGATCGCAGTTGGAACCGGTACTGGTGTTGGTATCAATGCGCTGGTGTCGCGTTCTCTTGGGGAGAAAAAGCAGGAGTATGCCAACAGTGCTGCAAATAACGGTATTTATCTTGCAATTTTTAGTTTTATTGGATTTGCAATTGTTTGTGGATTTTTTGCACCTGCTTTTTTCAGGGTGCAGACTACGGATCCACAGATCATGGAATATGGTGTGGATTATGTCAGAGTGATCGGAATTATGTCCTTCGGCCTGTTTATCCAGCTGACCTGCGAGAAGCTTCTGCAGTCTACAGGGAAGACGGTGTATTCCATGGCAACACAGCTTCTTGGCGCTATTATCAATATTATTCTGGATCCAATCATGATTTTTGGTTTATTCGGCTTTCCAAGAATGGAAGTAACAGGAGCAGCCCTTGCCACTGTTACCGGACAGATCATTGCAGCAATTGCAGGTGTGATCGTGAATATGAAGCTGAATAAAGAGCTTCATATTTCTCTTGTGAAATATAAGATTTCCGGTGATGTGATCCGCAGCATTTACAGCGTAGGCTTTCCATCTATTATTATGGCGTCTGTTGGTTCTGTTATGACATTCGGAATGAATAAGATCCTGATGGGCTTTACTTCTACTGCAACGGCGGTATTTGGCGTGTATTTCAAGCTGCAGAGCTTTATTTTTATGCCAGTGTTTGGACTGAATAATGGAATGGTTCCCATTGTTGCTTACAACTATGGTGCCAGAAAACCGAAACGTATTACGAAAGCAATTAAGCTGAGTATTATTTACGGAGTATGTATTATGCTTGCTGGTTTCGCTGTATTCCAGCTGTTTCCGGGAAGTCTTCTGGGAATTTTCAGTGCCTCTGACGATATGATGGCAATCGGTATCCCGGCACTTCGTACCATCAGCCTCAGCTTTCTGATCGCAGGATTTTCTGTAGTTGCATCTTCTGTGTTTCAGGCGCTTGGACATGGTTTTTTAAGCCTTGCAGTGTCTGTGCTTCGTCAGCTGGTAGTACTGCTCCCGGCTGCATTTATCCTGTCAAAAGCAGGTGGCCTTGGAGCCTGCTGGTGGTCCTTTCCCATTGCAGAGGTGTTCTCAGGAGTGATCTGCTTTGTGTTTATACGATATGCGTATAAGAAAGAAATTCATCCGCTTTACGAGAAATAAAATAGATAGGAAAACAAGAGCCCTCGGAATTTCGGTCCCGGGGGCTCTTGCTAAAATTCGTAATATTTATTTTTATTCCATATGCACCGTTACATGATACTCTGTCTTTCCGTCCTCAACAGGTACCACATTTCCATTCACATGCTTGCCATCAACCTCCAGGTAAGCTACACCCTTTTCCACATTATTCGGATTCTTAACGTCGAAGTAATAGGTGGCACCGCGGAAGCGGCGGGTGAGGGTGAAGTCACCGAAGCCCTCCGGAACACACGGATCAATGGAAAGGCCGTCATAGGATGGCTGCACACCCAGGATTGCCTGGGAGAGGTTCACGAAAGTCCATGCGGCTGTTCCGGTAAGCCAGCTGTTCTTTGCCTCACCGTGGCGGGCTGCGTCACGTCCTGCGATCATCTGGGAATAAACATAAGGTTCTGTACGATGGATTTCGCTGATGTTTTCAATATAAGACGGGCAGGTCTTTTTATAAATTTCAAAAGCACGGTTTCCTCTTCCGATAACAGTTTCGGCAATGGAAATCCATGGATTGTTATGGCAGAAGATTCCGGCATTTTCTTTGTATCCTGGCGGGTAGGAAGAAATTTCACCAAGGTTCAGGTAATATCTGGTGTAAGCCGGCTGGTGAAGCATAATACCATATTTGGTATCCAGGCGCTCTTTTACAGAATCAAGAGCTTTTTTTGCCAGACCTTCTTTCACGCCAATGCCAGCAATGATACAGAAGCCCTGCGGTTCAATGAAAATCTGTCCCTCTTCGCATTCGTGGGAACCAACCTTCTGAGAGGTGGCGTCATAAGCACGAAGGAACCATTCTCCATCCCAGCCAGCGTCAAGGACTGCCTGGTACATTTCTTCAACAGCTTTCTGCGCGATAGCAGCGTCCTCCTCTTTTCCAACACGTCTGCAGATCTCTGCAAACTCATTTCCATATTTTACATACATACCTGCAATAAATACAGATTCTGCAACTGGTCCCTCAGATGGTCCTGTGGTCTGGAAGGATTCACCAGGCTCATTGGAAAAGCAGTTCAGGTTCAGACAGTCGTTCCAGTCAGCACGTCCGATGAGAGGAAGCTTGTGTGGTCCAAGATGGGTGCGGCTGTATTCGAAGGAACGGCGGAGATGCTCAAAAAGAGGAGCTGCTTTTTCCATATGGCAGTCAAAAGCAACCATTTCATCCAGAACGGAATAATCTCCAGTTTCCTTTAAGTAAGCGGCCACAGCAGCAATCAGCCACAGCGGGTCATCGTTAAATCCGCTTCCGATATCCAGGTTGCCCTGCTTGGTAAGCGGCTGGTACTGATGATAAGCACTTCCATCTTCGAACTGGGTAGCAGCAATGTCAAGGATTCGTTCTCTTGCACGCTCCGGGATCAGATGTACAAATCCAAGAAGATCCTGGCAGGAATCCCGGAAGCCCATTCCACGGCCGGTTCCGGATTCATAGTAAGAAGCGGAACGGGACATGTTGAAGGTTACCATACACTGGTACTGGTTCCAGATATTTGCCATACGGTTTACGTGAGGATCCTTACTCTCTACATGATAGCGGGAGAGAAGATCATCCCAGTAAGTATTCAGGATGGCGAAAGCTTCATTTACCTGTTCGGAAGTTTTGAATTTCTCCATGATCTTCTTAGCCGGCTCTTTTTTGATCACGTTTAAAGCTTCCCATTTGTCGTCTTTTGGGTTTTCGCAATAGCCAAGAAGGAAAACAAATTCTTTTTCTTCACCAGGTGCCAGAGAAACATTGATCTGCTGGCTGGCAATGGGATACCATCCGCTGGCAACAGAATTGTGGCTCTTGCCTTCTTCTACCACGATCGGAGCATTGTTGCCGCGGCCAAGTCCTAAGAACTCATCACGACTGGTGTCAAAACCGTCTACAGGAGTATTTACAGTGAAAAAGCTGTAGTGATTGCGGCGTTCGCGGTATTCGGTCTTATGGTAAATGGTGCTGCCAATGATCTCAACTTCACCGGTGCTTAAGTTTCGCTGGTAGTTGGTCATGTCGTCAACGGCATTCCAGAGGCAGAACTCTACATATGAAAATAACGAAATCTCTTTCACTTTATCTGAATTGTTTCTCAGAGTCAGTTTGTTGATCTCGCAAGCTGTGTCAACAGGGACGAATGCAAGAAGATCAGCTTCCAGGCCGTTTTTCTCACCGTGGAAACGGCTGTAACCAAGTCCATGACGGCACTCATAAACATCAAGAGGAGTGCGGGTTGGCATTGCACCTGGATTCCATACGGTATCCCCATCTTTGATATAGTAGTATTTTCCGTTGGAATCTGCCGGGATATTATTGTAGCGGTAGCGGGTGATACGGAGCAGCTTTGCATCTTTATAGAAGCTGTAGCCGCCGCAGGTGTTGGAAATCAGTGTGAAGAAATCCTGAGAGCCAAGGTAGTTGATCCATGGCAACGGGGTATCTGGTGTTGTAATGACATATTCTTTATTGGCGTCATCAAAATGTCCGAAATTCATAGTGGATCTCCTTTGATAAATTTTATTCTTGCTGAATTCTTTCTAATTGTTTTGTTGGTTGATTGCTATTCTGATTTACATCAGGTGCTATTAATTTTCAAAGCTGTACAGTGATCTGCTCTCTTATATGCAATAAAGTTTTGCAAATAAAGTATGTAGTTTCGAAAAGGTCAGCTTGATTAAATTGTGAGATAATTAACACACGAAAACGAATAAGTAAAGATAATAAGAAATGAAAGTAAAGAATAATGGTATATATTTACTCTTAGTATAATAGAAAGACTGATTAAAAGCAACATAAAAATTACAGTAATAATGAAATCTATTATATATTACAAATCAAAGATTTAAAATACGAAAGTTTTCGCGAAAACATTTCGGAAAGAACTCTTATTCACAATTAAAATGTTAAAAATGCAAATATACAAATTGTGCAATAGGTAGAATGATGTGAAAACGCACAAAAAATGCAGGAAACCACTTGATTTTTTGTGCACTAGGGGGTACTATAAGCTCACGAAAACGATTTAGAGATGACAGGAAAGAAAAACAGGAAAGAATGAGGCAGGCATATGGTTTCCATGAAAGAAATCGCAAAACAATGTAATGTCTCAGTCGCCACTGTCAGTAAAGCATTAAATGGTTACTCCGATATCGGAGAAGAAACAAAAAACTACATATTAAGAACGGCTTCAGAGATGGGATATCTTCCCAACTCATCGGCAAGAGCTTTGAAGACGAAGCGAACCTTTAATCTGGGAGTTTTATTTGTGGACGAGGCCCGAAGCGGTCTCACACATGATTACTTTAACAGAGTACTGGAAAGTTTCAAAAGCACCGCAGAAGCGAAAGGTTATGACATTACTTTTACAAGCGGAAATGTTTCCGGTAAAAGGATGACCTACCTGGAGCACTGCAGATACCGGGGTGTGGACGGAGTGGTAATGGCCTGTGTGGATTTCACCGCAGAAGAGGTTCAGGAGCTTCTCCTTTCAGACATTCCGGTGGTGACCATCGATCATATCTGTGATGGAAGGATATCGGTAGTATCCAACAACATCCAGGGAATGGAAGAACTTGTTACCTATATATATAAGAAAGGACACCGCAAGATCGCTTACATTCACGGAGATGACACATCGGTTACCAAGAATCGTCTTGGAAGCTTTTACCGGACCCTGCAAAGACTGGGGATTGAAGAACCGGATGAATATGTAAAACCATCTTTTTACAGAGATGCTGATCTGGCAGGTGAGAGAACCGGTGAACTTTTGGATTTGAAAGATCCGCCAACCTGTATTCTCTATCCTGACGATTATGCAGCGATGGGAGGGATAAACGAGATACGGGAAAGAGGACTTCGGATACCGGAAGACATTTCAGTAGCCGGGTACGATGGAATTAATATCGCCCAGGTTCTTGAACCCAAGCTGACAACCCTTTGCCAGGACACAGCGGCAATCGGAAGGATAGCGGCAGAAAGGCTGATTGAGCTGATTGAGCACCCGAAGACAACAGTTATTGAGAAATACACAGTGGATGGAACCCTTTTTAAAGGAGCTTCCGTGAAAACTTTGTATCCATCAAAAAATTTCAAGTAGTTATTAAAAAAATTAAAAGATATAATTAAAGGAGGAAGTAACATGAAGAAAAAAATGGTGAGCGTATTATTAACAGCTTCTATGCTGGCAGGAATGACATTATGTGCAGTCCCGGTTATGGCAGAAGATGCAGAAACACCGGAAAACGAAGTTACCGGTGACGCTTCCGCAGATGATTCCTTTGTAGTATGGGGATGGAACGATGATATCAAGAAGATTCTTGACGGACCATTCAAAGAGGCTTATCCAGATGATTACGAAAGAATCGTTTTCGTAAACACAGGTGGATCTGATTATTATCAGAGCAAACTGGATCCTGTACTTGATGATCCTTCAAATGAGTTATATCCTGACATGATGGGTCTGGAAGTTGACTACGTTCAGAAATATGTAAACAGTGACTGGGTACAGAATGTAGCAGACCTTGGAATCACAGCTGATGATTATGCAAACAGCTATCAGTACAACCTGGATCTTGGATCCGATGTTGATGGCAATGTAAGAGCTCTGTTCTGGCAGGCAACTCCTGGATGCTACGCAGTTCGTGCAGATCTGGCTGAGAAATATCTTGGAACAACAGATCCTGCAGCATTAGCTGAGAAATTCAAAGATCTGGATACCATCGTTGCTACAGCTAAAGAGGTTAACGATGCTTCCGGCGGAAAATGCAAACTGTTCTCTGGCTATGATGAGATCAAACGTAGCCTGACCGGTTCCAGAACTCAGGGCTTCTATGATGAGAACGATAAGATTACAATTGATGACAACATCAAGACATATATGGAAACAGCTAAGACTCTTTATGATGAAGACCTTACCTTCAATACCGATCAGTGGAGCGCTGACTGGAGTGCAAACATGAGTGGTGATGGCGTTGATTCTAACGCAGCACTTGCTTATATGGGATGCCCATGGTTCGTATACTGGAGCTTAAGTGATGCTTGGAAAGGCAACACAATCCTTGTTCCTACCCAGACAAAATGCTATTGGGGCGGCACAGGACTTGCAGCTACAACAGATTGTGCAGATACCGAGCTTGCAGCTAAGATCATGAAATTCTTCACATGTGATGAAGATGGAATGGTTGCAATCAACGCTCTGAACTCTGACTATGTAAACAATACAGCAGCTGTCAGCAAGATCATCGAGGCTGGTACATCCGCAGATGGAAACGGCTATCTGTATCCAGACGCTGGACAGAACTTCATGGAGTTCTTCCTTCCATTAGCAGACGGACTTGACGCTTCTATGGTAACAGCAGAAGATCAGCAGATCCTTTCCCTTATGGATACTCAGACCAAGGCTTATGCTACAGGCGAAAAAGACCTTGATACTGCACTTGCAGATCTGACTGCATCTATCCATGATACATTCTCTTACCTGAGCGCAGAATAATGTGGCTTAAGAGTTTGCAGAGTCAATTATAAGTAAGTAGTGAATGTGCTGCTTCTTCCCAAAAGAAGGAGCAGCACATTCTTATATAAGCGAGCAGCTGCTTTTGCTATAAAAAAGCAGAATGACTGCCAGTGGCAGAGGAGGATGGCGCAGAAGCCCGGAGGGGCAGGTACTCCCGCCAGTGTCAGGCATTCTGCCTGGGAAAAGCAGGCAACTTCAGACAGGAGGCTGTTATGAATAAGAAAAAGAAAAAAATGATCGATTATGGAAGGTATGGCTACTTCTTTATTGCACCGTTTTTTATCACTTATCTGGTGTTCCAGCTGTGGCCACTGATCAATACTTTCTATTATAGTACCTTATCCTACTACAAACGTAACGGGCGTGAATTCATGGAGTTTGCAGGACTTCAGAATTTTGTAAATATCCTTGGTATGGCTGCAGGAGAGAGAGGTTATGTACTCAGCTATCTGAAAAATACCCTTGTAATGTGGGGCTGCAACTTTGTTCCTCAGATTCTGGTTTCCCTTCTTCTGGCTGTATGGCTGACGGATGAGAAGGTTAAGGTAAAAGGAACCGGTGCGATGAAGGTTATCGTTTATCTTCCAAGTGTTATCACTGCAGCTTCTGTTTCTGTATTGTTTAAATCTTTGTTTTCCCAGTACGGACCAATCACCCAGACTTTGAAGGACTGGGGCGTTCTTGGCAAGAACTTCGATTTTATGTCCAGCGTAGCAGGAAGCCGTGGGCTGATCTCCACAATTCTGTGGTGGATGTGGTTTGGTAATACGACCTTGCTTCTGATTTCAGGCGTTCTTGGCATTGACCCGGGACTTTTCGAGGCTGCTGATATTGATGGTGCAACAGGCTGGAAAAAATTCCGCTACATCACTTTACCGCTTTTGAAACCAATTATGTTGTACACATTGGTTACCTCCGCAATCGGTGGTCTTCAGATGTATGATATCCCGGCATTGTTTAACGTTCCGGAAACCGGACTTGTTGGTCTTCCAGATGATAAGACTACTACAATGGCTATGTATATTATGCGTCTGTATAACAGCGATGTTGGAAAGGCAGCAGCCGTTTCCGTAGTACTGTTTATTATCACGTTGGTTGTCAGTCTGATCCTGTTCGCAACTATGAGCGACAGCGAAGACAGACGTATGAAAAAAGAGCAGAAACAGCGTAGAAAGGCAGGTGGAAGATCATGAGTAAAGCCGCAACAGCAGACAGCTACAGCAAGAATATGCTGCATCAGAAAGTCTTCCGTACCATTATTTGTATTTTATTCTGTATCATTGCACTTTTGCCATTTGTTCTTCTGGTTATGAACGCAACAAGAGATTCTGAGTCTATCAAGGCTGGTGTTTCCCTGATTCCGTCCACACACCTGATCGAGAACTGGAAAAACCTGATGATCAAGCAGAACGGTATGCAGATCACTTTGCAGAAAGCAATCATTAACTCTGCAACCATTACAATCCCTGGAACCTTCCTGTCAGTTTACTTTTCATCTCTGACAGCTTATGGTATCCATGTATATGATTTCAAATTCAAAAAATTTGCATGGGCATTTATTATGGCAGTTATGATGGTGCCAAGTCAGATTTCCATCATCGGTTTCTACCGTTTCATGCTGGATCTGAAGCTGATCGATACATACGTTCCGCTGATCATTCCTACCATTGCAGCTCCAACTGTTGTTTTCTTTATGAAACAGTATATGGAAAGTACACTTTCTCTGGAGATGATCGAGGCAGCCAGAATCGACGGTTCAAAAGAGTGGAATACCTTTAACAAAATTATCCTGCCGATTATGAAACCGGCAGTTGCCACACAGGCAATCTTCCAGTTTATCGCACAGTGGAACAACCTGTTTACACCTACCATTTTGCTGACAACAGATTCCAAGAAAACACTTCCTATGTTTGTACAGCTGTTGAGCTCCAACCAGTTCCGTACTGACTATGGTGTAGTTTATGTAGGACTGTTTGTTACCATTATCCCTCTGGTTGTTGTATACCTGGTACTTTCCAAGTACATTGTCGCAGGTGTTGCACTTGGCGGTGTTAAGGGCTGATGGCGTGTATGAAAAGCATTTGATTAAGAAAAATATTAAAAGAGAATAACATATACAGTCAGGGGAGAAATCTTCTGGCTGTATTTTTGCGCTTTTTTGAAAAAATAATTTAGCACCACTGAAATTTATTAAGAAATTTGGTATTTTCAGGTGGCAAACGGAGAATTATATGTTATACTGATTTGGTGTCATTTATGGAAACAAGCAGTAAATTTTTTTGCGAATTACATAGAGCGTATCTGAAAAATCATTCCCGCAATCTGCACGCCCCACTTTGTAGTATATTTTGCCCGAATTCAGTTGCCGTAGCCCGCTACGGCGCCCTCATCCGGACAAAATCTCCCACAAATTGTGACGCACATCTTGCAGAAAGCCTTTTTCAAACACGCTCTAGGATAAAATTGGGCGAGGTTGTTGTTTTATGGGTTATCAGGAAACAATCACATTTATTTTGGAGATGATTGGAACTATTGCATTTGCAGCGTCAGGTGCATTGGTGGGATCGGAGCAGAAGATGGATATTTTCGGAGTTTCGGTTCTTGGGGTGATCACTGCAGTTGGCGGTGGTATGATTCGTGATGTGACGCTGGGAATTACTCCTCCGGGAGTTTTTCAGAAGCCAGTATATGCGGCTGTAGCAGTGCTCACTTCAGTGCTGGTGTTTTTTCTCCTTTATTTTAAAAGGGAGATGCTGAAGGGAAATGTTGCTTATGATAAAGTAATGCTGGTGATGGACTCTGTAGGACTTGGGATATTTACTGTGGTTGGCGTAAATACTGGAATCCGCCAGGGGTTTGCAGACAACACGTTCCTGTTGGTATTTGTGGGAACCATCACCGGTGTTGGCGGTGGTTTGCTCCGTGATATGATGGCAGAGGTGCCACCTTATATTTTCGTAAAGCATATTTATGCATGTGCATCCATTGTGGGAGCTATTGTTTGTGTGTATACATACCGCTGGTTTGGAGTGGTGTTCTCCCTGATCTTTGGATCCGCAGCAGTGATCTTGATGCGGTATCTGGCTGCACATTACAGGTGGAACCTGCCGAAATTAAAATAAAAGGTAGCTATTAGAGGAGTACTTATGATTAAAGCAGAGAATTTATCCTATTCTTTTCCACATAAAGAGTTATATAATAAAATTTCATTTACCCTGGAGGATGATGTGCATTGTGCCTTTATCGGAACCAATGGAACCGGTAAGAGTACACTGGTGAACATGATACTTCATCCGGATAAATATTTATACGATGGAAAGCTGATCGTGGATGTGCCTGGAAGGATTGGGTATGTCAGTCAGTTTTACACCATTGAGGAAGAAAAAGAGATTACGGTATTTGATTACATCAGTGAAGAATTTGTAAGACTTCAGAATAAGATCAACCAGATCTGCGAGGATATGGCAGCTACAGATCATCTGGAGGAGCTGATGGAGGAATATCAGCAGACTTTAGATGAATTTAATGCCATTGACGGTGACTTTTACGAAAGTAATATTCGTAAGCAGCTGAAAACAGCGGGTCTGGCTGGGTATGAAGACCAGCTTCTTACAAATTTAAGCGGTGGAGAGTTCAAGCTGGTGCAGGCCATCCGGGAGATGATGATCAGCCCGAAATTTATTATTATGGATGAGCCAGATGTGTTCCTGGATTTTCAGCACTTAAATGCACTTCGGAATCTGATCAATTCCCATAAGGGAACATTGCTTGTGATCACCCACAACCGCTATCTTCTGAATCATTGCTTCAACAAGATCCTTCATCTGGAGAATACGGAGATGCAGGAATTTGATGGCAATTATGTGGATTACAATTTTGCACTTTTGCAGATGAAAATTGAGCAGCAGGAGCTGGCTGCGGCAGATATGGAGGAAATCGAGCGTAACCGCAAGATTGTAGAGCGTCTTCGAAACAGCGCTACTGCCATTGACAGTGCAACAAGGGGAAGAAGCCTGCATGCGCGAGTTTCCCTTTTGGAACGTCTGGAAGCGAGAAAGACAAAGTCTCCATTTGTGGATATTAAGCAGCCGGAGATCGTATTTCATGCAGATGAGGTTTTTGATGCGGAAGTTTCTGGTGAAAATCCGGAAGAAGCTTTGGAAAGTGAAAGAAAATCCGAGTTGGGAGATGCGAATGCAGAAAATGAAGCTGAGAAGATAGTGTTAAGTGTAGAAGACTATAATGTGACCTTTGACCGTGAGATTATGGAACATGTTTCCTTTGTTCTTCATGCAGGGGATAAGGTTGCAATTGTGGGACCAAACGGTACTGGAAAGACGACCCTTCTTCGTGATGTTATCAAAGGAGAAAACCCGGCAATCCGTCTTGGCGAAAATGTTAAGATGGCATATCTTTCCCAGATGCATGGGGAGGTATTTGATGAGAAGGCCACTGTTCTTAAAAATTTTGAGGATGCAGGCTTTGATACCGATGATCAGGTGATAGCTTACCTGAAAACCTATGGCTTTGAGGAAGAACTGATCTACAGTTCGGTATGTGATCTGTCTGGTGGAGAAAAGAATCTTCTCCAGCTTGCGAAGATTTCCAGAACAGGTGCAGGTCTGCTGCTACTGGATGAGCCAACCAGTCATCTGGACACATATTCCCAACTGGCACTGGAGCAGGCGGTAGAGAAATACAATGGGACAGTTCTCATGGTTTCCCATGATTTTTATACCGTAGCCAACTGCATGGATTATGTGCTTCTCACAGAGGATAAGGGCCTTCGCAAGGTAAGTATGCGAAAATTCCGAAAGATGATTTACGCCGATCACTTTGATAAGGATTACCTGGAATATGAGCAGAAGAAAAAAGAACTGGAGAATCGAATAGCTTTCGCACTTCAGGCTGACAAGTATGAGGATGCGAAAAAAATTTCACAAGAACTGGAAAAACTTTTGCGGAAATATAATGGATAACAAAATATTTGTATAGGAAGCAGCAGTGACGGACATATGTGCCGGAAACGTATAAGAAAAACAGCCCCCGGAAAAATTCCAGGAGCTGTTTTTAAATAAGGGAAACAAAAATATAGTAAGATGTCAAAATAATTTATTACTCTTCGTGAGTATCCTGCAATGCCAGGTAACCTTCCTCGCCGGTTCTGATCTTGACAACGTTTTCGATGTCGTATACGAAAACTTTTCCATCACCGATCTGACCGGTATGAAGAACTTTCTTGGCGGTTTCGATAACCTTCTGAACAGGAACAAGGCTGACAACAATTTCAATTTTGACTTTCGGAAGCAGGTTCATATCCATCTCAACGCCACGATAGTAAGCAGGAGCCCCTTTCTGGACACCACAGCCAAGAACGTTTGTAATGGTGATTCCGGTTACGCCGATTTCATTCATAGCCTGCATAAACTCTTCCAGCTTGTTCTGACGGGTAATGATAACAACCTTTGTAAGCTTATGAACGCCGTCTGTCGGGATTTCCGGAATGAATTCAGCTGGAGCAGAAGGTCTGGGAGCAGCGGTAAATTCTCTGGAAGTTCCCATAGGAGTGGGAACAGAAGCAACAGCATCGCGAATAGCAAATCCGTCATAAGCACTTGCAAGACCATGTTCTTTTATATCAAGACCCTGAATCTCCTCTTCAGCAGATACTCGAAGACCCATAGTATGTTTGATAACCTGGAAAATAATTGTCATTGTAACTGCAACCCATGCAATTGTGATAAGCATTCCGGCAAGCTGTACACCAAATCCGTGGAAACCGCCGCCAACAAGAAGACCTTTCCAGCCTGTACCAGCTCCATCGGAGAAAAGACCAACGGCGAGAGTACCAAATGCACCGTTTAAGCCATGGACACCAACAGCACCAACCGGATCATCCACTTTTAATACTTTATCAATAAATTCAATACCAAATACTACGACAAAACCAGCTGCAATACCGATAATAGCAGCAGATGCAGGAGATACAGTATCACATCCTGCAGTAATTGCAACAAGACCTGCAAGAGATCCGTTCAGTGACATGGATACATCTGGTTTTTTATAGCGGATCCATGTGATCATCATAACCGTTACAGTTGCAACTGCAGCAGCAAGGTTTGTGGTAACGAAGATTTTTCCTGCACTTACAATTGCATCGCCTTCCATGGATACAGTGGAAGCACCGTTGAAACCAAACCAACAGAACCAGAGGATAAATACACCAAGTGCACCGACTGTCAGGTTATGACCTGGAATTGCTTTTGATTTTCCACTTTTGGAATATTTTCCGATACGTGGTCCAAGAATGACGGCACCGATAAAGGCGGCCACACCACCTACCATATGTACTGCACAGGAACCTGCGAAATCATGGAAGCCCATCTGACTGATGAAACCGCCGCCCCAGATCCAGTGACCGGAAATCGGATATACTACAAGGCTGATCATAAGACTGTATACACAATACGATGAGAATTTGGTTCTCTCAGCCATAGCACCGGAAACAATTGTAGCGGAAGTAGCACAGAAGACTGTCTGGAAAATCAGGAATGCCCAGAACGGAACTCCGTCAGGAAGCATTGCACTGCCATAATTTGCTTCTGAAGCGATACCACCGATTCTTCCGAAGAAGCCGTTTCCTGCACCGAACATGATTCCAAAGCCAACCAGCCAGAAAGCCGGAGTACCGATACAGAAATCCATCAGGTTTTTCATAATAATGTTACCTGCATTTTTGGCTCTGGTGAAACCTGTCTCCACCATAGCAAATCCGGCCTGCATAAAGAAGACCAGCGCGGCACCAACAAGTACCCAGATCGTGTTTACTGCTGAATAATCCATAATAATTTCCTCCCTCTTTTCGCACTTTTCGAAATGTTTCGAAAAACACGTTTTTAATATCAAAAAGCGCGAAAGAGAAAACAAATTTGTTTTTTCTTTCGCGCCTTTACGATCCTGGTATATTATCTGCGTCTGCAGAAATATTGTTACTGTTCACTCTGTGACCAGTAACACGCTTCGCGATGCACAGAAAGACGAACCTTCTTGTGACAGGCACAAGAAGTAGCGTTTGCTGCGCAAACTTAATTCTCGGGTTTTCTGTGAACTTTGTTTACAAAAAACACCTCGCGGAATGTTACCAGTGAACAGTAACGAAATATTCAGTTGTAAAATTAATATGTAAAACAGGGGATATCCGTATCGTGTGATTAATGGATGAGGAAATCGATAATGAATTATGAAGTAGAGTTTCATAATAGATATCCCCTGTATTTACCTGTGTGAGAAACAAATTCCAAAAACAGGAACAGTTTCTTTCATTTAGAATTCTCCTCTGTAAATCTGATCAGATATAGAAGAGAAGTTTTCCATATGTAGGATATGGAAGCAGATCATCCGGAATGAGAGTTTCAGCTTCATCAGCAGATTTTCTCAATTCCTCCATGTCCTCAAGTACTTCAGCCTGATACAGTTTTGCATTTTCCAGAACATCATCAGTTGCTTTTGCTTTTGCTGTATCAGCTTTCAGCTTCTCAAGACCTTTTGTCATAGCATCCTGAAGTCCGGACAGCTTGGTGATAAGAGCAGTTTCACTCTCACAGGTGATTCCAGGAACAACAGATGCTTTCAGACTTGCTGTGCTTGCAATTTCTTCAATATAAGACATAACAGATGGAAGAAGGTCTTTCTGAACCATTTCAACCATTGTGTTAGATTCGATGTTGATGGTCTTGGAGTAGTTCTCAAGCCAGATTTCATAACGGGAATGAATTTCCTCGCTGGTGTAAATGCTGTGCTTTGTGAACAGGTCAATGTTCTTCTTTGCAATCCACATTGGAAGGGCATCCGGAGTAGATATCAGGTTGTAGAGACCGCGTTTTTCAGCCTCTTCAATCCATTCGTCAGTATAACCGTTGCCATTGAAGATCACACGTTTGTGTTTCCTGATAGCTCTCTTGATCAGCTCATGTACAGCATGCTCCATATCCTCTGGCGCAACGCCGTCCAGCTCTTTTGCAAACTGATCCAGTGCCTCTGCAACTGCTGTATTTAAAACGATGTTAGGGTTAGCAACGGAAGCAGCGGAGCCAAGCATACGGAATTCGAATTTGTTTCCGGTAAATGCAAATGGTGAAGTACGGTTACGGTCTGTATTATCCTTTGTAAAATGAGGAAGTACGGTTGCACCAATATCCATCTGTATAGCAGCATGGGAAGTAAAGTAAGTATCATTTTCAATGGACTTAAGAACTTCTGTCAGTTCATCTCCAAGGAAGATGGATACAACTGCAGGCGGAGCCTCGTTAGCACCAAGTCTGTGATCGTTTCCGGCACTTGCAACGGAAATACGAAGCAGGTCCGCATATTCATCAACTGCTTTGATAACAGCCATTAAGAATACCAGGAACTGGATGTTCTCAGCCGGTGTTTTTCCAGGATCCAGAAGGTTTACACCGTCATCTGTGATCATGGACCAGTTGTTGTGTTTACCACTTCCGTTGATTCCGTCAAATGGTTTCTCGTGAAGAAGGCATACAAGATCATGTTTGTCGGCTACCTTTTTCATAATTTCCATAGTCAGCTGGTTGTGGTCAACTGCAACGTTTGTGGTATCGAATACAGGAGCCAGCTCATGCTGTGCAGGAGCAACCTCGTTATGTTTTGTTTTTGCAGGAATGCCAAGCTTCCAGAGCTCTACATCAAGATCATGCATGTAAGCTGCAACCTTTGGCTTCAGAGTTCCAAAGTAGTGATCTTCCATTTCCTGTCCCTTAGGAGCAGGAGCACCAAGTAAGGTACGTCCGCAGAATACAAGGTCTTTTCTTTCTTTATAAAGTTCCTTTGGAACCAGGAAGTATTCCTGCTCAGGTCCTACTGTTGTGGAAACATGTTTAATTCCCTTGTTTCCAAGAACGTGAAGCATGTTTACGGCTGCTTTATTTAAGGTATCCATAGAGCGAAGGAGAGGAGTCTTTTTGTCAAGTGCCTCACCGCTGTAGGAACAGAATGCTGTAGGAATGTAAAGGGTTCCGTCTTTAATGAAGGCCGGTGATGTTGGATCCCATGCTGTGTATCCTCTTGCTTCAAAAGTAGCACGAAGACCGCCGGATGGAAAACTGGAAGCATCCGGTTCACCTTTTACAAGTTCTTTTCCGGAGAAATCCATGATCACCTGTCCATCGCCTGTTGGAGAAATGAAGCTGTCGTGTTTCTCGGCTGTTACATTTGTCATAGGCTGGAACCAGTGTGTATAATGAGTAGCACCATTTTCGATTGCCCATTCTTTCATGGCTACTGCAACGGAGTTTGCAACATCAAGCTCCAGGTGAGTACCATTTTCGATGGTCTTTTTCAGTGCTTTGTACATGTCCTTAGGTAATTTGCTGCGCATGATCCTGTCGTTGAAAACAAGACTTCCATAGATTTCGGGAATATTCTGTGTCATAACGGATACGCTCCTTTCACTTTTCATGTCTTTCTTCATCCTTATTTTTGGTAGAGTAGGCGGATGAAATTT
>NZ_JAQDKY010000017.1:0-12218 GCF_027662325.1 Blautia faecis
CAGTCGCTTCGCGATCTGTCAGTAGGAGCTTTCAAGTCAAACGCCATAAAACTTGGCATGTAATTTTTCCAGTTAATAATTTTTAAAGGAGTAACTGCATGAATATTGATCCATCCATCCGTAAACTTCTTGATAATGAAACTACCATCCACGAAGCTCAGATCCGCGCTTTGTTCCAGACTCTTGACCGCAAATTTGGTCTTCGGGGGGCTTCTGTACCTATCCGCTTTGGTTACGATGAAGCTGTACTTGGCTCTTATACCCCGGCTTCTGCCCACGAAAAAGAAAGCTTCTATTTTTCCCTTCTGTTTATTGGTTATGCCGTAAAGAAGCCTCTTTCCAAAGAGGATCGCCTGGATCTTTATAAGCACGAATACGCCCATTATATGCAATACAATATGAAAATCCCGGCGCAGTATAACTGGCAGGCAGGAAAGCATGGAAGTGCCTGGAAATACTGCTGCTCTCTTGTGGGCGCAGCACCTACGCCTTATTACAGGATCGGAGAAAGCCTTCTGAAGCACGATTATGACAAAGCTCTGAAAAACCCTATTCACGACAAGACAGTTCCCATCCGGGACACCTACCGCCGTGAACAGGCCTACAAAAGCGCCAAACATAGCGAAATAAAATTCCAGGTAAACGATGTGGTAACTCATCCCAAATTTGGGGAAGGTACTGTAGAGGAAATCGTACAACTGTCCAATTCCGTCAGACTGCATATCCGGTTTGCAGATGATGAGGTAAAAAAGATTGACCAGAAATGGCTGCTACGGTCTGGTCATAAATAGTTATATTTTTACAAAACCCAATAAACTTATCATATAAAAGGAGTAAAAAGCCATGAAAAAAAATCATCATCTACACCGGCAGATTCACCTCTGCCTCATCATTTTACTGCTTCTGTTTTGCAGTTCAAGCCAGGTATTTGCCGCAGCAAGGGTAAATGTGAAAAATACCAGGATTAAATTATCAGCCACAAAGCTTACTTATAATAAAAAGGTACAGCGTCCAAAAGTAAGAGTAACTTATAAAGGAAAAGTCTTGAAGGAAAAGAAAAACTATATTGTAAAGTACTCTAAAGGCTGCAAAAAAGTAGGAACTTACACGGTTCAGATTATTGGAAAAGGCACTTATACCGGCACTGCTAAAAAACAGTTTGTTATTTTACCGCCGAAAGCCCAGATAATGAATATCTATGCAAAAACAGCAGCTGCAACTGTAGTAGTAAAAAGACAAACCTCCCAGACCAGTGGTTACCAGCTGCGCTATGCCACTAATTCAAAACTAAAAAATGCAAAAACTATAACAGTCAAAGGTAACAAAAACAACACAATTTTTCTCAATGGCCTCCGTGCCGGGACTACATATTATATGCAAACCCGCACTTACATGACCGTTAAAGGAAAAAAATACTATTCCAAATGGTCTTCTACAGGCCATTGCACAACAAACAGAGAGACAAACAGTACCCACCAAAGTGCAACCCCTACACCTACACCAACGCCTACATCCACACCGGTTCCTACACCCACACCGATTCCCAAAGCTGATCTGCCTGCACACGACCAAAAAGAAAATGCACCAGCTAAATATACATATGAAATTTACGGTCTGGACAAACAGAAGGCAGATATTTACACCGATTGTCTCAAACCTCTTTTTATAAAGACAGACAATCCGGATCCGAACTCTTTTTCCTTGATTTTTAATGGAAATGACTCGCGGACCAGCGCATACAGAAGTGGTTCATCTCGTTTCTTTGATGATATTCCTTTAGAAAACAATGACTCAGAAACTACTTCATTAGAGAAAGTAAAAGGCGGTTATATCAAATACGTGAAATTTTTCGAAGCAGGAACCTACACTGTAGAATTCAGGGAATATTCATTATCAGGTTATACGGTTGCAAATACAGTGACATTAAATGTTCTGGATTATGATCAGGCAGAAAACGCATGGCTGATTGACATTATTAACAAAACTACAACTGCTGATATGACTCCTTTTGAAAAGATGGACGCTATAAGTGCCTACCTCAGAGAACCAGGCCGCTTTAAATATTTAACCAGATATAACGATCATACAGTCGATCTGGCAGCAGATCCCAATGAGCCATTTTTTGTAACTTACCGTTGGAACTCTAGCACATCACCGTCAGTTCTCGGTGAGTTCGCTGAATTAGTCGGTGGATTTGATGATATTCATTATTGCTTTGGTGATTATCCGGTTGGCTCTCCATCATGGTCCATATGGCATTATGTGGTAAAGCTTACTATAGGAAATGAGACGCGAAACTACGCCGTTTGCCCAATGGGCTCAACCGGCAACATTGAAGAAATCAAAATGATTGATTTTTCCGATCTGAGCAATATGCGAAAGTTCGGATAATCTTAATTTAACAAATCAAATAAGTCCCCATCCCACTGTTTTAATTGCAAAAAACAGTGAATGGGGACTTTTTTCGATTATTCTATTTCTTAAGCTTCATTTTTACCGGCTCATACGTGGTATTCGTTTCATAGTCATATCCCCGTATTCCGATTTCGTCGGCAAGGTCCGTTTTCTGATAGCTTCTCTGGAAGGTGGCTTCTTTTCCAACCTCTGCCACCTCTGAACCACCGCCAAGGTCGGAAAGCTGCCACAGATTTCCATTCAGATCCATTACGTCAAGGGAAATACTGTCGCACTCTTCTAAGAAGATGCAATGGATTGTGACGTAATCGCCCACTTCTGTTTCTTCTATATCTGCGGACAGGATCTTTACTTTTCCAGCTGCAGTTATCCCTTCACCATCCACAGGCACATAGGTCATACTTTTCCCCTGGCTCTTATCTTCCAGCTGGAAAGTAATATTTGTACGCATCACATCATCAACGCACTTAGCATCCGGAAGCGTGGCAGTTCCGATGCAGGAAATGGTAAGATTCTTACTCTCATTTGTCTTTACCGCGGAAGAATAGAAATCTACTACATCATCTTCCAGATTTCGATAATCTCCCACTGCTGTTTCAATGCCAAGATCTGAATCAAAATCAAAGCTGGCTCCAACCTTTACGATGATCAGCCCTTTTTCTGCGGCATATTCTCCTATTGTCTTGTCACTTTCAATTCCAAGATTTCTTACAGGATCCTCATTCATGGTGTCTTGTCCTGCCAGAAGATATTTGCCTCTTTCTTTCGCTGTGACTTCCACCACCACCTGGACACTGTTCTTATCACATAGGGCTTCCTTCACGGTGTAAGTGAGAATGGAATCGCCATCTTCCTGCTGCACCGGATCTTTTTCAATCAGCCCCTTGGCTTCTTCCGGCATCTTATTTCCAACTTCCTGAAAAAAACCGGAAATTCCTATATACTTCTCTGCTGCAAAAACAGTGGCACCAAATGCCATCACTGCCGCAAATGTCAGGATTAAACTGCGCTTCCAGTTTTTCCGTGTACCAATTTTTCCCATTCTGTCAGTGCCATTTATTACTTTTCCCGTTTTTTCTTCTTTCTGATACCCTCTATCGGACTCTGCCGAATTCTCTATCATTTCCAATGTCTCATCTACACGCCTGCGCACACATTCCGGCACTTCTGTTTCTTCTGAAAAAACATCAAACAATTTATCATCCATGAATATATCCTCCTTCATACTCTGCACGAAGCTGTTTTCTGGCTCTGGAGAGCCTTGTAAGCACTGTATTCTGGCTGATTTCCAGAAGAGCGGCAATTTCCTTTACACTAAGGGATTTGCTGTAATACAAAAGCATCACCACCTGGTACTTCTCTTCCAGGGATGCCAGGATTTCCTTCCACTCACAATCTACATAGCCTGATTCCTCGAAGATTCCCTCTTCCATTTCCATCGTAGGAAAAACACGGCCTTTATGCCGAAGCATTTCATTGCAGTTATTGATCAAAATCCGAATCATCCAGGTTTTGAAGTAAGAATCCTTTTTTAAAGTGGAAAGCTTCTCATAACACTTTAAAATCGTTTCCTGTATGGCATCTGCCACATCTTCGTCATTCTTCAGATAGGCCCAGGCTACTTTATACATGCTCTGGGTATTCATCCGGATGAGCTGTGCAAATGCACCGGAATCTCCGGATTTTGCCTTTTTCACCAAATTCTCCATAAGGTTTTTCGCTCCTTTTTGTGTTCTGCAGTACACGAAATCAATTGCTGTATTTCCTTTTACATACATTAGATGGAAATAGCCGGGAAAATATTTCATTAAAATCATTAAATATAGCGCAAGAACTATATTGATGGCAATGCATCTGCGGCGACGAAAATCAAAGTAATGAAGATACAAAAAATATCCTGGATAAGTTACAATGCGGAAAAAGCTTTGTACTTACCAGGATATTTCTTTTTTAACGTTTTATTTGCAACGTTTTATTTGAAGTACTCAACACCGGACTCAAAGATCTGAATATCCTGCTGTCCATAGATGTTGATTGCAACGCCATTGTCGCGGCGCTCGCTGTGTGCCATCTTACCAAGGACACGTCCATCCGGGCTTGTGATACCCTCAATGTTATAGGTAGATCCGTTGATATTGGATTCTTCGGACTGATCCAGCTCTCCGTTTGGATTTACATACTGGGTAGCTACCTGACCGTTTGCAAGGAGCTTAGCAAGCCATTCATCGTTTGCTACGAAGCGTCCCTCACCGTGGGAAGCCGGGTTGCAGTATACACCGCCAAGTGTGGCTTTCTGCAGCCATGGAGACTTGTTGCTTACAACCTTTGTGTAAACCATCTTGGAAATATGACGTCCGATGGTGTTATAGGTCAGTGTAGGAGAATCCTCTTTCTGTCCGCAGATCTCGCCGTATGGAACAAGTCCCAGCTTGATCAGCGCCTGGAATCCATTACAGATACCAAGTGCAAGACCATCTCTCTCATTTAACAGCTTCATAACAGCTTCTTTGATCTTTGCATTCTGGAAGGCAGTTGCAAAGAATTTCGCAGAACCGTCTGGCTCATCACCAGCGGAGAAGCCGCCTGGGAACATGATCATCTGTGCCTGATCAATGGATTTCTCAAATATTTCCACAGAATCACGGATATCCTCTGCACTTAAGTTCTTAAATACCTTAACGTCTACCTCAGCTCCGGCTCTCTCGAATGCCTTTGTACTGTCGTACTCACAGTTTGTTCCTGGGAATACAGGAATGAATACGCGAGGTTTTGCTACTTTATGCTTGCAGACATAAATATTCTTTGTATTATAAATACCATTCTCATAGGTTGCTTCCGGATCTGCTGTCTTTACAGCCATGGCAACTGGTCCATCGTTTTCTTCACCAGAGGTTGTCTTAAAGACCTTCTCCAGAGTGCCTGTCCATGCCTTGTAAGCCTCATCTACTGTGAGCTCAGCATTTCCATATGAGAATTTACCATTATCTGTTACTTCACCGATCACGGTATATGTGATAGAAAGCTGACCAACCTTTTCAGCCGGAACTTCCAGAACCAGATCGCCGAAGCCTGGTGCAAAGAAGTCTCTTGGATCCAGATTATGCTCGATCTTCACGCCCATTGCATTTCCAAATGCCATCTTGCTGACTGCTGCCGCAATACCGTGACGGTCAAGTGCATAAGCGGAAACCACTTTTCCAGCCTGCATATCATTGTGAAGCTTCTCATACTGCTCCATAATGCCTGTATAGTCTGGTAAATCGTACTGATCCTTGGGTGCACGAAGCCATACCAGTTTATTTCCAGCCTTTTTCAGCTCTGGTGTAATCACATCCTGAAGCTTGGCAACATCCACTGCAAAGGAAACCAGTGTTGGCGGAACATCAATGTCATTGAAGGTTCCGGACATACTGTCCTTACCACCGATAGACGGAAGACCGAAGCCCATCTGTGCTGCATAAGCACCAAGAAGTGCTGCAAATGGCTGGCTCCATCTCTTTGGATCCTCTGTCATACGACGGAAGTATTCCTGGAAGGTGAAGCGGATCTTCTTATAATCACCACCTGCTGCCACGATTCTTGCAACAGATTCTGTCACTGCATAAGCAGCTCCGTGATATGGGCTCCAGGAGGATAAGTATGGATCAAAGCCATAGCTCATCATAGTTACAGTATTAGTTGTTCCATTCTGTACAGGTACCTTTGCAACCATTGCCTGAGTCTCTGTAAGCTGATTTTTACCGCCATAAGGCATAAGAACGCTTCCTGCACCAATGGAGCTGTCAAACATCTCTACAAGGCCCTTCTGGGAGCATACATTTAAGTCTGCCAGTGTGGAAAGCCATTTTTCTCTTACATCGGCTACGTCCGGACGCTCTTCAAAAAGGTTGCCCTCTTTATTCGGGATTTCAACTTCTACGGTTGTCTCCTGATGTGCACCGTTGGTATCAAGGAATGCACGGGAAATATTTACAACCTCTTTTCCTCTCCAGGAAAGCACCAGTCTTGGCTCTTTTGTTACAACTGCAACCGGAACTGCCTCCAGGTTCTCTTCGTTTGCAAAACCAAGGAATTTCTCTACGTCTTCCGGAGCAACAACAACTGCCATACGCTCCTGGGACTCGGAAATTGCGATCTCAGTACCGTCAAGACCTGCATATTTTTTCGGAACTTTGTCAAGGTCGATCTGAAGACCAGGTGCCAGCTCTCCGATTGCTACGGATACACCGCCTGCACCGAAGTCGTTACATTTCTTAATGATATAGCTGACTTCCTCACGACGGAACATACGCTGGATCTTACGCTCTGTAGGTGCATTTCCTTTCTGTACCTCAGCGCCGCAGACCTCGATAGAAGCCTCTGTATGTACCTTGGAGGAACCGGTAGCACCACCGATGCCGTCACGTCCGGTACGTCCGCCAAGAAGGATGATGATATCTCCCGGATCAGAGTTCTCACGGATAACTGCACGTCTTGGAGCAGCACCCATAACTGCACCGATCTCCATACGTTTTGCAACGTAATTCGGATGATAGATTTCTTTTACATAACCGGTAGCAAGACCGATCTGGTTGCCGTAGGAGCTGTAGCCGTGGGCTGCGCCACGAACCAATTTCTTCTGCGGAAGCTTGCCCTTCAGAGTCTCTTTTACAGAAACAGTAGGATCTGCTGCTCCTGTTACACGCATTGCCTGATATACATAAGTACGTCCGGAAAGTGGGTCACGGATTGCACCGCCAAGACAGGTAGCTGCGCCACCAAATGGCTCGATTTCTGTCGGATGGTTGTGTGTCTCATTCTTGAAGTTGATCAGCCATTCCTCTTCTTTTCCATTTACATCAACCGGCACTACAATACTGCAGGCATTGATC
Organism: Blautia faecis; assembly: GCF_027662325.1. Lineage (NCBI taxonomy): Bacteria > Bacillati > Bacillota > Clostridia > Lachnospirales > Lachnospiraceae > Blautia > Blautia faecis. Next base: position 7,287 of record NZ_JAQDKY010000017.1, read on the forward strand.
TCGTCGGACTCTTCCTGATCCTGAAGCTTGCCTTCGGATTTCAGTTTCTTCATAGCCATAAGGGCAAGATCCATCAGGCAGACGAATTTGTCGTCCCGTCCCTTATAAAGGACTTCTCTGTCGGAAAGATATCTGTTATAGGTATCAACGATAGGAGTTTTATAATCACCTTCGTCAAATTTCACCTGTGTAAGCTCAGTGGAGAATGTGGTATGACGGCAATGATCAGACCAGTATGTATCCAGAACACGGATCTCGGTCATGGATGGATCACGTTTCTCCTCGTTCTTAAAATAGTTCTGAATATGAAGGAAATCCTTAAATGTCATAGCAAGGTTCAGGGAACTGTAAAGCTCTTTTAATGGTGCTTCCTCCATATCACGGAAGCCATCAAAGATCTTAACATCTTCCGGATCCTTGAACTCTGTAACCAGTGTCTCCGGCTTCTGAAGGCCTGTCTCACGGGAATCTACAGGGTTAATGCAGTGATTCTTGATTGCCTCGAATTCTTCCTCTGTAATGTCACCTTCGATCACATAAGTAGTTGCTGAACGGATAATTGGCTGTGCATTTTCGTCCAGGAACTGTACGCACTGTACAGCGGAATCGGCTCTCTGGTCAAACTGGCCAGGAAGGAATTCTACAGAAAAAATATGTGCGCCATCTGCTGCCTCGAATTTCTCCAGGTAAAGGTCATCTACCGGAGGCTCGGCAAACACGGTATGGCATGCTTTTTCAAATACATCATCAGAAATATTCTCTACGTCATAGCGGATCAGTTCCCGCACGTTTGTTACAGTCTGAATGCCCAGATAAGAGCTGATCTCATGCTTCAGTTCTTTGGCTTTTACGGCAAAGGATGGTTTCTTTTCTACGTATACTCGTCTTACGTTACTCATTGGAAAACTCCTTTCGTGAATGTGAAATCGTAGTGTGGTGTGCTTTTTCATTTTGAAAAAATTGGATGACTGCGCAAAACTGCATCCATTCTTGCACATTTTCGTTTATTATAGTATCATAGGTTTTATCATAAGTAAAATTAATATATCTTATATTTTTTATTACTATTACTTCTATATGTAAATAAACATGGCTCATCAGTCATAGCAGAGTTTGAGTTACTGTTCACTGACAATATTCCGCGAGGTGTTTTTTGTGAACAAAGTTCACAGAAAACCCGAGAATTAAGTTTGCGCAGCAAACGCTACTTCTTGTGCTTGTCACAAGAAGGTTCGTCTTTCTGTGCATCGCGAAGCGTGTTACTGGTCACGGAGTGGACAGTAACGAGTTTGATTTTGGAGGATTTATATATGGATATCAATCTTGAATTATACAAATGCTTTTACTACGTTGCCACCACCTTAAGCTTCTCTGAAGCCTCCCGCCAGCTGTTCATTTCCCAGTCTGCAGTAAGCCAGGGAATCAAGACTCTGGAAAAAAAGCTGGGACGGGAACTGTTTTTCCGAAGCACCAAGAAGGTTTCCCTTACCCCTGAGGGAGAAATACTTTTCCAGCATGTCAAACCGGCCCTGGAAATGCTTTCCCAGGGGGAGGCACAGCTTCTTGAGGAAGACAGACTTCAGGGGCAGCTGCGGATCGGGGCAAGCGATACCATCTGCCGGTACTTTCTGATTGACTACCTGAAGCGCTTTCATCAGGATTATCCTGGAGTGCGGATCAAGGTCACAAACAGCACCTCCATGGGCTGCGTGGAGCTTCTGGAAAACCGGCAGGTGGACCTGATCGTAAGCAATCTTCCCAATTCCCGGCTTACCGCACACACAAAAGTACAGGTGGTAAAAGAATTTCGGGATATTTTTGTTGCCAATCCGGACTTTTTTCCACTTGAAGGAAAAGCCCTGGAAATAAAGAAGCTGATGGAATATCCTCTTCTCACCCTTTCGTCCAAAAGCACAACAAGTGAATATCTTCATCAGTTTTTTGCATCCCACAGACAGAATCTGATTCCGGAGGTTGAGCTTAACAGCAATGATCTGCTTATTGATCTGGCACGCATTGGTCTTGGAATTGCCTGTGTTCCGGATTACATGCTGGCTTCTTTACGTGGACAGGAAACCGCTCTGATAGAGGTCAGCCTGAAGCAGCAGCTTCCACCCAGACAATTAGCCCTTGTATATCACGAAAGCCTTCCTTTATCCCAGGCTGCCCAGAAGTTTTTTGACTATTTTTCATCAAAAAGCACAAAAACCACTTCTTTTTAGCATATTTTGATAGCTAAATATTATCATATCATGTACAATGTAGATGTATGAAAAAAACAATGGGAGGTATTAAATTTTATGGATCTTTCAACTTTGGTAAAAATGTCAAACACTTACGGAAGCAATCCTGCTTACGTTCTTGCAGGCGGTGGAAATACTTCTGTCAAAGATGAAACCACACTGTATGTAAAGGGCTCCGGTACACAGCTTGCCACCATTAAGGCAGAGGAATTCGTTGAGATGAGCCGCGCCCGTCTCAATGAGATCATGAAAACAGAATATCCGGGAAATGACACTGAGCGTGAAGCTGCCTATCTTGCAGATGTAATGGCTGCAGTGACCGATGCAGATAAGACCAAGCGTCCAAGCGTGGAAGCATTACTTCACAATTTATTTGCATATACCTATGTACTGCATGTTCATCCTACTCTTGTAAATGGTCTGACATGCGGCAATGGCGCAAAGGCACTTTCCGAGCAGCTCCTTGGTAAAGAGGTTCTCTGGATCGACATCTGTAAACCAGGATACACACTTGCACGTATCTGTTATGAGAAAATGAACGCTTATAAAGAAGAATTTGGAAAAGATGTTCAGGTTCTTCTGCTTCAGAATCACGGTATTTTCGTAGCTGCAAATACCGTAGAAGAGATTGGTGTTTTATTTGATGGCGTGATCTCCACCCTTGAAAAACAGGTAAAACGAACAGCTGACGTCAGTGATGCTGTTACCCCTGAAAAAGAGGCTGCTGCACAGAAGCTTTCCCAGCTGCTCGGACATGCTGTAGAGGTTGTACCGGCTGCTGAAGCAGATAATTTTGTAAAAAATAAAGAAGCTGCCGCACCGCTTCTGAAACCATTCACCCCTGATCACATTGTATATTGCGGTCCATATCCGTTATTTGTTGAAAACATTGATCAGGCAAAAGAAGCACTGGATGCATTTATGGCTGAAAATGATAAAGAACCAAGACTGATCCTGGTTCAGGGCGTTGGTGCATTTATTATGGAAGATGACAAGGGGAAAGCTGCCAAGGCTCAGCTTCTTGCTAAGGATGCCATCAAGCTTGCTGTCTATGCAGAAAGCTTCGGCGGTCCGCTTCAGATGACAGATGAGATCACTTATTTCATTACCCATTGGGAAGCAGAGGCTTACCGCAGTAAGAAATAAAGAAAAGAAAAAGATTCTGGTAAAAACAGGATGTTACAATCTTGTTTTTACACAGAATCTTTTTTTGCAAAATGTTCGCCACAATTTGTGTGATTTTCTATAGTGCTCTCAGCCTCTTACTGTGGCAGAACTCCATCTGCTGCTTCAATATACGGATTATCGATCTCATCAAAGGCGCCCTCGTCAACCTTGGCTGCATAGGCCGGGTCGATTGGCATTTTGCCAAGAACCGGAACATTTAGGGATGCGGCAATCTCGTCAATGTGGCTTTCGCCAAATACTTTCAGTTCTTTGCCGCAGTCTGGACATTTCACATAGCTGTAGTTCTCTACAAGGCCCAGAACCGGCACCTTCATCATTCCAGCCATATTGTATGCCTTCTTCACGATCATGCTTACAAGATCCTGTGGAGAGGTTACGATCACGATTCCCTGAATCGGAAGGGACTGGAATACAGTCAGCGGAACGTCTCCTGTTCCTGGTGGCATATCTACGAACAGGTAATCTACATCACCCCAGATAACATCTGTCCAGAACTGTTTTACCATGTTGCCAAGGATCGGTCCCCGCCAGATTACCGGAGTGTCCTCAGTTGGAAGAAGCAGGTTAATGGACATAACCTTGATTCCGTTTTTGGTCTCCATAGGGAAAATACCGCTGTCGTTTGCCTGGGCAGCGCCTTTCAGGCCATACATTTTCGGGATGGATGGTCCGGTAATGTCTGCGTCAAGGATTCCTACTTTATAGCCTTTCTTTGCCATTCTGTTTGCAAGAGATGCTGTCACGAAGGATTTTCCAACGCCGCCTTTACCACTTACAATACCGATCACATGCTTTACATTGGACATTGCATTCATTGCAGCCTGCATGCTCTGCGGATTTTTCTTGCTGGCACAGCCTTCACAGCTTGATTTGTCGCAAGTCTTGCTGTCACATTCTTTTGCCATTTTTATCTATCTCCTTTTTCCTTATTTATTTCATAAACCTGTCAATTGCACGTTCCAGTTCCTTGATGGCGTCCTTGTCTCCATGCTCTACCGCATCCACAATACAGTGTTCAATGTGATCCTGTAAAATAATCTTGCCTGTATTATTAATAGCAGATTTCACTGCGGAAAGCTGGATCAGCACTTCGCTGCAGTCCCGGCCGTCTTCCACCATACGTTTGATGGATTCCAGGTGCCCGATTGCACGGGAAAGCCGGTTCAGTACAGCCTTGGTCTGTGCATGACTGTGGTGATGTCCGTGTTCTCCATGGGAATGCATGACAGTGGTGCCATCTTCCAGAACATGGGTATGCATATGCTCTTCCTCGCCTTCATGCAGGTGGTTCTCTAAATGTTCTTCTATCATGTCATCCTCCTGTATTTGCCAACCATTTCGCATATCCAACAGTGTTCTGTGGATGGTTTCTGACTGGTGTAATTCTTTTGAAGCACGTCCGTTTATTATAACATACTTCCCTTAAATATGCACTATTTCTGATGATTGTATTAAAAAATATGCCTTAGAGCCTGTTTGAAAAATCATTCCCGCAAGATGT
>NZ_JAQDKY010000017.1:12228-76794 GCF_027662325.1 Blautia faecis
AAAGTCTTTTTCAAACATGCTCTAAGGTCGTTGTTGTAAGCAGTAGCTTAAAATCCGCTTCGTGACCTGCAGCTTATATTTCCGTAAAGGAACATCTCTGTTTGATCTGGGAGGTCTGGATGTCAAATATGATGGTGCCATCTTCCAGAACCGTCTTCTCATAGGTTACTTCTTTTCCCTTAAATTTATTCTTTACATATTCTTCCGGGTCTTCTATCTCCACCTCATCTACAAACACATCCCGCATCTGATTCCTGGGGCATTTGTTGAAAATTTCCCAGATTACTTCATACTCTTTCATATTCTCACCTGCTCTTTTTTGTAAAACTATCTGCTCCTTTGTCATCTCCCGCATTTGCATTACTGTTTATCCGGCTGACTGCAGATGTTTTTCACAATAAAGCTAATCCTTTTTCCATAAATTAATTTTATTATAGATATTTTGTACTTTTTTGTCAAAAATAATTGAACTTCTTCAGAGAATGTCGTATCATAGAAATACTAAAATCGAAACGACATGAAGCGAAAAGGAGATATAGCCATGCAGCTTTTAAAAGAACGTATTCTGAAAGATGGCGTTGTGAAACCAGGCAATATATTAAAGGTAGACAGTTTCCTGAACCACCAGATGGACATTGACCTGATCAATGAGATTGGTAAGGAGTTTAAGGCGCGTTTCTCAGACTGCCCCATCACCAAGATCCTCACTATTGAAGCTTCCGGTATTGGCATTGCCTGTATTGCAGCACAGTATTTTCATGTTCCTGTAGTATTTGCCAAGAAATCCCAGAGTGTAAACCTGGACGGCGAGATGTACTGCACCAAGATTGAATCCTTTACCCATAAGAAAGTTTATGATGTTATTATTTCCAAGAAGTTCCTTAGTCCGGAGGATCACGTACTTCTTATTGATGATTTCCTTGCAAATGGCTGTGCTCTTCTCGGACTGATCGATATTGTAAAGAAATCCGGAGCTACTCTTGAAGGTGCCGGAATCGTAATTGAGAAGGGCTTCCAGCACGGCGGACAACAGATCCGCGATATGGGTGTCCGTCTGGAATCTCTGGCTATCATTGATTCCATGACAGATGATTCCCTAACCTTCCGCGATTAATTTTTAGGAGCAAAAATACCAGTAATCACCAAACGATTACTGGTATTTTCATTTTACTTACGTATTTTCATTTTACTTCCGTTTTATGCTTTTCCACTACTCTGCAGCTTGCTATTGCTCTCCTGGTTTTCTCCATCCTTTACAGCCGGAACTTCTTCTGTGCTCACTTCAGGCTCATCCTTTGGAATTACCTGGCTCTTTTTCTCAGGCTCACCACCTTCCGGTGTAAGACTCGCCTCCGGCGTCACTGTCACTTCCGGTGTCGGACTTACTTCCTCGGGAACAGGCGTAGGAGAGGCTTCCGGCGCGATCATTTCTGCCAGATAGAATCCATTATCCACAAGAATCTGATAATTATCCTTATCGATCAGCTTTCCATCACAGGTAACCGTTCCAATGATCTTCACACCATTATCATACTGGGAATAATTATTGATATCAACGTCATCCCCATTCAGGTAGGTTTCCACCAGCTTCGTCAGTGCTTCTGCCAGATCCCGGCGATCCAGCATGACTGTAAAACCGATTTTTTCTTCTGCCACACTTTTAACAGCATCTGCATCTGCATTTACACCTGTGATCAGAGGCCAGTTCTCATCACCAGGCTGGAGCTGCTCTTTTTCCAGAAGCTCCAGAGCTGCCAGAGCAAAATCATCAGAAGCAGTGCAGATAATATCCGGAGTTTTCTCCAGAGAATAAAATTCGTCTATCTCAGATTTCAGCTGCTTCTTCGCAGTATCTGTATTCTGATCCATAATGCTGGTTTCATCAAAAGTCACACGGCCGGAACGGCAGATCAGGGTACCATCGTCAATATACTCCTGCAGAACCTCCATTATTCCGTTAAACAGGAATAACGAGGCGTCATCATCCGGAGAGCCCATAAGAAACTCTATGGTACGGGCACCTCTGTCTTCCCGGACTTTATCCAGTTCTTCTTTCTCTACAATATTTTTGGCAATCTCTTTTCCAATTGCACGCATATTAAAAGTGACAAAATATTTCACGTTGGGCGTATCCATGATCAGATTGTCATAGTCAATCACCGGAATTGAGAGCTCAGAAGCCTCTTCCAGTACATCTGTAAGACCATATGGATCAACAGGTGAAATTACCAGTGCTTTCAGTTTCTCATCCTGAAGAAGCTCCCTGATCTGTTCTGCCTGGGTGTCAGAATCGTCCCCGGCAAAATACATAGCAGCTTCATAACCTGCCTCTTCCAGACGTGATTTCAGTTCTGTACGCTCCAGACTGCTGTTGATATCCTCTCCCTCTTCCGGAAGCAGAACCCCCACCTTATCAAGATTTTCCTCCGGTGCTTCAGTTGTCTCACTTTCTTCTGAATTTTCATCACTTTTATCACTGTCCTGTTTATCGGACTTTTTATTCGTATCCTTTTTGCTGTCAGCGTCCTTCGTGTCTCCAGTGCCCTCATTTTCGTCCTCAACGCTCTCTTTTACAGCCTCGGTGGCTTCATTTTTACCACAGCCTGTGAGAAAAGCACTGCACACCAGAAGTCCGGTAAGAAGTCCTGCAATTTGCTTTTTCATAAAAATTCCTTTCTATGTAACTTCATATCATTCTCTATTTTCAAGCTTTTTCAAATAGTATTCTTACTTATATTCTTTCAGGATTCCCTTCAGATAATCACGGTAAGCCTGAACTGACTTCTTAGGCTTCATAAGGATTACATCTTTCCCCATGCCTGTAAGCCATCCGTAAAACTCAGAGGTCTCATCCACCTGCACTGCAGCAACGAAAGTATCCTCTTCTTTCTCCTTGTACTGGGCATAATTTCCAAGTGCTGCCATGACTTCTTTCTTTTTCTTATTTCTGCAAAGAAGCTTCACCGGTTTATCCTCCTCAGAATCTGACGGTGGAAGCAGCCAGGAATTTTTCGCTTTTTTGTGAGCCTCATTGGAAAATGCATTGCCTTCATTCTCTGCTCCAGCCCTGTTTTTTGCAGAGTCTTCCGGATTTGCACCATTCATTTCTGTAGTGGATGTATTTACGCTCTCTGCGGCAGCTTCTCCGGCAACATAATATCCGGTATACTTTCCTCTTTTAAACTTAATGTCCATGCCAAAGCTTCTCAGCACTTCCATATCGTCATAAATACTTTTTCGCTCAGCACTGACTCCGTTTTCCTGAAGTCTTCCGATAATTTCCTGCATAGTGCACGGATGTGTTTCACTGGTCTCTCTCAATATTTTTTCAAGATAAAGGATTTTCCCTTTTTGATTGATTCCTTTTGCCATATCGTTCCCCTTATTTTTATCTGTACATATCAGAGCATGTTTGAAAAAGGCTCTCTGCAAGGCAGGAATGATTTTCAAACAGGCTTTGGAGCTTGTTTGTATCAGTTCTCTTTTACAAAGCGATGATATACGTAATCATTTGCTGCCTTCTCTTCTGTATCATCCAGCGGCGCAAGCTGGACTTCCTTTCCATATTTCTGCTCAAGAGCATGTGCGATCAGCCAGTCTGCCAGCTGCGGGTTCTTGGGAAGAAGCGGACCGTGAAGGTACGTTCCGATCACATTCTTGTAAACCACACCCTCATAGCCTGTTTTTCCATCATTTCCAGATCCATAGAGTACTTTTCCCAGAGGCTTGCAGTTATTAATACAGGTTCTTCCTCCATGGTTCTCAAATCCAACCACAGGCATATCAAAAAGGTCGCTTTTCAGCACAATATTGCTGATCAGACGTCCCTCTCCCTGTTCGGTGTAAAGATCTACCAGGTCAAGCCCTGTAATGGTTCCCTGATCTGTCTTATAATATTTTCCAAGAAGCTGGTAACCACCGCAGATAGCGATAACTACGCCTCCATCTTCCACATATTTCTTAAAATCCGGCTGAATTTCCTTCAGTTTCTCACAAACCAGCATCTGCTCCCTGTCGGAACCACCGCCCAGTAGCACAATATCCAGTCTGGAAAAATCAATCTTGTCACCCAGTTCAAAAGCAATGGTCTCTGCCTCAATTCCACGCCACTGGCAGCGTCTCATAAGGCACTGGATATTTCCTCTGTCTCCATACAGGTTCAGGAGATCAGGATATAAATGTCCGATTGTCAGTTTCATTCCTTTTCTCCCTCCATTTTCTTAAGAATATTATGAGTGCTGAATAATGCAGTGTAGTTTACCAGAACGTAGAGATTGCCTACGCCGTCTTCAATTCTTTTTCGGATCGCTGTTTCCACATTTTCCTCAAGCATAACCGGAATGTCCACATATTTCATCCGGAGGCGCATATCCTGGCAGCGGATACCGCTGACTGTAATGGAATGAATGCTTGCATCGCCCAGAAGGTCAAAATCCACATCCCAGAGCCAGGAAATATCTGTTCCATCCTGTGCATTGTCGTTGATGGTGATAATAATATCTTTCTGTGTTTTATCCTGCATAACTGCGGAAATATTCTGGTTAAAACCGGCAGGATTCTTTGCAAGGTTCAGCATAACACCAGTGCCTTTAATACGGAACTGTTCCATACGACCATTTTCCGGATTAAATTTCTGAAGCATATTCTGGAAATGCTCTCCGGAAAATCCAGCTGTACGCAGCCCGGCATAAGCAGCCAGAATATTATATACATTATAAAAGCCTTTGTAATTGGCTGTAAGGTGCTTATCCTCCACCTGAAAGGACAGTTGATCACCAACCTTTACATCATGGGCATCATATTTGATTTCCGGTCTTGCAAAGCCACAGGATGGGCACTTGTAATCCCCCAGCTGACTATAGTGGTAAAAACTGTATTCCAGCCTGGCACCACACTTTTTACAAAAACGTCCTTCCCGTATCTCGTTTGCCGCACTCTTCTGGACAGGCTTACTGATTCCGTATGTGATATACGGATTGCCGCTGTCCATAGCAAGATACGCCGAAAGCGCATCATCCGCATTTACGATTACCTGCATTTTCGGTACTGTGCGGATCATCTCTTCCAGAATGTTCATGGTAATATCAATTTCACCGTAGCGGTCCAGCTGGTCGCGGAACAAATTAGTCAGAAGCATGTAGTCCGGCTTCAGGCCTGGAAATACATGGCGGGTAGAAGCCTCGTCTACCTCAATGCAGGCGTAATCTGCATCCAGCCTGCCTGTAGGTCCGGCAGCCAGCACAAAGGCTGCTACAACGCCGTTTAACATGTTAGAACCGGTGTGATTGCAGACTACTTTCTGCCCTTCATTTTCAAGGGCTGCGCAGAGCATGTTGTTGGTGGTTGTCTTACCGTTGGTTCCACAGGTTACAAATATTTTCTTCCGCACCTGAGAAGAAAGATCTTCCAGGATATCAGGATTGATCTTTAATGCGATCTTGCCCGCCCAGGTCACTCCCTGGCGTCCCATTTTCCTGCAGATAAAGCCTGCAGATTTCGCTGCAAAAACAGCAGCCATTGTTCTGATTCTCATGTGTATTTAATCCTTTTTCACTACTATTCACAGGGTAAAGCTCAAAAAGCAATTATGAATGAGCCAATGAATGGCAGTCCTTTTCAAGTATTATTTTCGTATGTTATATAATTAGACAGTGCAGCTTAATTCAGGTTATCTGTGATCAGTACATCTGTACAGACACCTTGCGCCCCATTCGCCAGATATCTTCTGGCTTCCTCTTTGTCATTTATGGTATAAATATATACCAAAATGTCCCGTTCGTCAAAAATTTTCTGCACTTCTTCGGACCAGTAGTCACGATAAATGGTTACAGCCATGATTTTATTGGTTTGACAGAATTCTGCAATATCGTTCAATTCTTCTGTGGTATATTCCTGCCACAGAGAATAGATATATGCAGGAAATTTATACAAAAGTGCTGTTCCAGGATACATGGCTGAATTGTATATTTCCGGGATGATCTGTTTAAGCGTATGCTCGATGCCAGCTTTTATAGAGATTTCCCTGTACTGTGCATAATCCTCAAGAGTACGCTGGTAATTGCGGACAGAATATTGTTTGGAATCTATCATTACAAATGCATCCGGATATTCGTCCAGCAGTTTCAGAAGGTCTTCAAAGGTCATAGGGGTGTATTTCCCATATATAGGCGTATTTAAAAATTCTTCTGAGGATAGAACTATTCGTTCTTCTCCTTCCCATTGTCCAAGAGACTCTTTCCAGTTATGGCGGCACACCCATACTCCATCACTGGTCTGCGTCAGATCCACTTCAAACAGGCGGCAACCTTTATCATAATAATTGATAAAGCTTTCTCTGGAATTTAAGTATGTGAGACCGTCAATCCCACCCAGAGCATGCGTTATAATATTATAATTTTCCCAGTCAAATTCCGGTGTATTCACTGGAATTTCTTTTTTCGCTTCGTACCGAGCGGAGCCTGTCAAAAGCCAGGCTAACAAACAAATTTCTATTAATAAAAGTAACTTTCTCACATTGGTATCCCTAAATTAAGAAAAAAGAGATATCTACGAAACGTAAATATCTCTTTTCTTATGATCAGTAATTCTGTTTCGGATTAAACCAGCTCGATGAGCACTTCCATAGCGCCATCACCTTTACGCTGTCCAATCTTAACGATTCTGGTGTATCCACCGTTACGGTTAGCGTATTTTGGTGCGATTTCCTCGAACATCTTCTTAACCATATCTACATCTTTGGTGTTTTTCTTCTTGCCAGCGCCCTTAGCCGGAACTTCTTTAACCGGGTAGAACACTTTCATCATCTGACGACGAGCGTGAAGTCTGGATGGAGCATCTTTTGTGATCTGCTTCTCAACTTCATCGTAAACAGTTTTCTTCTTACCGTCTACAACTTCTTTCACTCTCTTGCCTTCAGCGTCTTTTCTTGCAACTTTAGCTGTTACAGTAACAGTCTCAAAGTTGTCTTTCTCGCGAACAGCCATAGCTACAAGGCCTTCAGCGATCTTACGGATCTCTTTAGCTTTAGCTTCTGTTGTAACAATTTTTCCATTGTATAACAGATTTGTAACCTGGTTTCTTAACAGAGCTTTTCTCTGGTCAGCTGTTCTGCTTAATTTTCTATATTTTGCCATTTAATTTTCCTCCATCTGTGGGACAGCAGTCCACGCTTGTTCGGTCTTACTGGGCTGCTGCTTAGCAAATCCCCACTGTAATAATCTTACGCGATACCTTTATGGTTATCTTACTCTTCTGTTGGCTGAAGCTGTAAGCCCAGCTCTTTCAACTTGGCAAGTACTTCCTCTAAAGACTTACGTCCAAGGTTACGTACTTTCATCATGTCGTCAGAAGTCTTATTGCAAAGCTCCTCAACAGTATTGATGCCTGCTCTCTTCAGACAGTTGTAAGAACGAACTGAAAGCTCAAGCTCATCAATGCTCATTTCAAGAACTTTCTCTTTCTCATTGTCTTCTTTCTCGATCATAACCTCAGCGGTCTTTGCATTCTCGGAAAGGTCAATGAAAAGGCTTAAATGCTCGCTTAATACCTTTGCTGCAAGGCTTACTGCCTCATCAGGATCCAGCGTGCCATTTGTGTATACATCAAGTGTCAGTTTATCAAAGTCTGTAACCTGACCCACACGTGTATTCTGCACAACCATATTGACTCTCTCAACCGGGCTGTAGATTGCATCAACTGCAATTACACCGATTGGCATGTCATCTGATTTGCCCTTATCCGCACTCACATATCCGCGGCCTTTTGTAATGGTAAGTTCCATTGCAAGTCTGCAATCCTTACCACCGTTTAAGGTAGCGATTACCTGATCCGGATTCATGATCTCGATATCCTGATCTGCCTGAATATCAGCAGCTGTCACAACACCTTTGCCCTCACACTCAATGTATGCGGTCTTCGGCTCATTGTCAGCACTGTTATTCTTAATTGCAAGACTCTTAAGATTCATGATGATCTCTGTCACGTCTTCTTTTACTCCAGGGATGGAGCTGAATTCATGAAGAACACCATCGATCTTAACCTGACTTACTGCAGCTCCCGGCAGGGAGGACAGCATAATTCTTCTAAGAGAATTGCCAAGTGTAGTACCGTAACCTCTTTCAAGAGGTTCTACAACGAATCTTCCAAATTTTTTATCTTCAGATATCTCGGTAATTTCGATTTTTGGTTTATTAAAATCAAACACTATAAATTTCCCTCCTTCTGGGTTGTATGCAATTGAGGGTATTATCAGGGCTCATTATTTGGAGTACAACTCGACGATAAGCATCTCGTTTACAGGAACGTCAATTTCTTCTCTTGTAGGAAGCTCTTTTACAACGCCCTTAAGATTCTCCTGGTCAGCCTCAAGCCAGTTCGGAACAAGTCTTCCGCCTGTTACCTCAAGGATTCCTTTGTATCTCTCAGAACCTTTGCATTTCTCTTTGATCTCGATGCTGTCGCCAGCTTTTACGAGATAAGAAGGAATGTTAACGCATTTTCCGTTTACAAGAACGTGCTTGTGGTCAACGATCTGACGAGCTTCTTTTCTTGTTCTTGCAAATCCCATACGGAAAAGAACATTGTCAAGTCTTGTCTCAAGCATGATCATCAGGTTCTCACCAGTCTGACCTTTCATTCTGTCGGCTTTCTTATAGTAGTTACGGAAAGGTTTCTCCAGAACGCCATAAATGAATTTTGCTTTCTGTTTTTCTTTTAACTGAAGACCGTACTCAGATACTTTACGGTTTGCACGTTTTAACTGTCTTGTGGATTTTTTATCAATTCCTAAATAAATTGGATCCATTCCAAGGGATCTACATCTTTTCAGGACCGGTGTTCTATCTACTGCCATCTTGGCTTACCTCCTAATTCAATTAGACTCTTCTACGTTTTGGTGGACGGCATCCGTTGTGCGGAACCGGAGTTACGTCACGGATACTTGTTACTTCAAGACCGCATGCCTGAAGGGCACGGATAGCAGCCTCACGACCTGATCCTGGTCCTTTAACCATTACGTCTACTGTTTTTAATCCATGAATTAAAGCAGCCTTTGTTGCAGTCTCAGCTGCCATCTGTGCTGCATAAGGAGTAGATTTCCTTGAACCTCTAAATCCCAGACCGCCGGCACTTGCCCATGAAAGAGCGTTTCCTTCGTTGTCAGTCAGAGTAACAATTGTGTTGTTAAAAGAAGACTGGATATGTGCCTGTCCGTGTTCAACGTTTTTCTTGACACGACGTTTTGTTGTCGTTTTTTTAGTTGTTTTTGCCATTTTAAAACTAACCTACGCTTTCCTTAATCAATCAAAATTTATAGTTAGGATACTGAATTATTTCTTCTTATTTGCTACTGTTCTCTTCGGACCCTTGCGTGTTCTAGCATTGGTCTTGGTCTTCTGACCACGAACCGGAAGTCCTTTACGATGACGGATTCCTCTGTAGCATCCGATTTCCTGCAGTCTCTTAATGTTCAGGGCGATTTCTCTACGAAGATCACCTTCTACCATCATTGTCTCATCAATGACAGCCTGAAGTCTCTTAACTTCATCATCAGTCAGGTCTCTGACACGTGTGTCAGGATTTACATTTGCCTGAGCAAGGATTTTGTCTGCACTTGGTCTTCCGATACCATAAATATAGGTAAGACCGATTTCGATTCTTTTCTCTCTTGGTAAGTCTACACCAGCTATACGAGCCATGTACTGTTTCCTCCATTTTCTTTACTGAAAGTTCTGCGTCTTCGTACATCACTTGTATCAGATACAAGGTGAAATGGGATGCATCCATACGCACTCTTTCTTAATTCTTAGTTCCTAATTGGGGTGCCTCGGTATAACACCCAGCTGCTTTTGGCGATTCGCAGCCTTTCCGAAATTTGCGGCCAACGGGCCAACGTTGCCTCCGGTATTAGGCAATACATGCTTAGTTCATTATATGTCAGATGATACAACCCGTCCGGGTGTTTCACCTGCAGCCGCATTCACAAACAATGGATCAATCAACCCTGACGCTGTTTGTGCTTTGGATTCTCACAGATAATTCTGATAGAACCTTTTCTCTTAATGACCTTGCATTTCTCGCAGATCGGTTTTACAGATGATCTTACTTTCACTGGAAATCCTCCTTCCGTAAAATATAGCATTAAAATCTGCAGTTTAGGGCGCAGTTATACACACGTACAAGCGCGTCCGCATTGTATTGTAGCATTATGGTCTACAAAATGCAAGCAGTTTTTTAAATTTTTTTTACATTTTTCTAATTTTTTTAGTTTCCTGAAGTTTGAAACATTTTTTCTGTGTTCAGTTTCTTCTATAATAGAAGAAACTCCTGTACCATAGAAGCATTTTCTCAGGCACAGGAGTTTTATATTCATTAATCCGAATTTGCTATTAACGAATCTGAATTACTTATCTCGCCAGATGATTCTTCCCTTGGAAAGATCATATGGGGAAAGCTCCATTGTTACTTTGTCTCCTGGAAGAATACGGATAAAGTTCATGCGCAGCTTGCCGCTGATATGAGCAAGTACAACATGTTTGTTTTCAAGTTCCACTTTAAACATTGCGTTTGGCAGCTTCTCTAAAACAGTGCCTTCTACTTCAAGTACATCTACTTTTGACATTTTATACCTCCTGTATCGCCTTAATGATAATGATTAATACTCTGTGAGTGTCAGAATCTCCGGTTCGCCATCTGTAATCAGTATGGTGTTCTCATAATGTGCGGAAAGGGAACCATCCATGGTCACCACTGTCCATTCGTCATCCAGCCAGCATACATCTGCTCTGCCCATATTGATCATGGGCTCTATGGCAAGTGTCATGCCTGGAAGTAATTTCACTCCCCTGCGTTTCTGAGGGAAGTTGGGAATCTGCGGATCTTCGTGAAGATGAGTACCAATCCCATGTCCCACCAGATCTCGTACAATACCATAACGGTATTTCGCCGCATACGCTCCGATTGCCTTGGAAATATCATTGAGATGATTTCCTGCTTTCGCGAATTTTATTCCTTCAAAGAAGCACTGCCTGGTTACATCCATAAGCTGCTTGGCTTCTTTGGAAACTTCTCCGACTGCATAAGTACGGGCCGCATCAGAATGATATCCTTTATAGATCAGTCCTGCATCAATCTTTACCAGATCACCATCCTGGATAATTTTGTCCTC
Source organism: Blautia faecis (assembly GCF_027662325.1). Classification (NCBI taxonomy): domain Bacteria; kingdom Bacillati; phylum Bacillota; class Clostridia; order Lachnospirales; family Lachnospiraceae; genus Blautia; species Blautia faecis. Next base: position 23,393 of record NZ_JAQDKY010000017.1, read on the forward strand.
CGAAGGAATTCCGTGGACCACTTCATCATTCAGGCTGATGCAGAAGGAGCCAGGAAAGCCTCCATAATTCAGAAAATTGGGAATGCATCCCATGGAACGGATCATATCTTCGCCGATACGGTCGATCTCCTTGGTACTCATTCCTGGTTTAATATAAGGGATCAGCCCGTCATGGACTTTTTCCAGAAGATGTCCGGATTCCCTCATAAGTTCAATTTCTTGTGCTGTTTTTATTGAAACTGACATTACTTCTTATCCTCTATTCTATTCGCCAAGGATCTTCACAATATCACCAAATACCTCATCCAGGTTCTTGGTGCCATCTACAGTTTTCAGTACGCCCTGACCAGTATAGTAGTCGATAAGCGGCTGAGTCTGCTCATGATATACATTCAGACGCTTCTGTACAGTCTCCGGCTTGTCATCGTCACGAAGCACAAGATCCTCACCGCATGTATCGCAAACCCCCTCTGTCTTCGGAGCTGCAAATACAACGTGGTAGGTTGCACCACATTTTACGCATGCGCGTCTTCCACCCATACGGTTCACGATATTCTCATCCGGAACATCAACATCAATAGCATAATCAATCTTGCTTCCCAGCTTGCTTAAAGCATCGGTAAGGCATTCAGCCTGTGGGATTGTTCTTGGAAAACCGTCCAGAACATAGCCGTTCTTGGCATCCGGCTGCTGGATTCTGTCCACAACAAGGTCGCAGGTAAGTTCATCCGGTACAAGCAGTCCCTGGTCCATATAAGTTTTTGCTTTTTTCCCAAGTTCTGTGCCATTTTTGATATTGGCACGGAAAATATCGCCTGTAGAGATATGGGGAATACCATATTTCTCAGCAATTTTCTTAGCCTGGGTTCCTTTTCCTGCACCTGGTGCACCTAACATGATAATTCTCATAAAAAGCCCTCCATTTTCTCATACTACGAATTAAGGCTGTGACGCATATAAGCACCACAACCTTTATTCTTTTAGTTGTTCAGGAAGCCTTTGTAATTGCGGACAAGCATCTGTGATTCAATCTGTTTCACAGTCTCCAGGATAACTCCAACAATAATGATGATGGAAGTACCACCGAAGGATACGTTTGCACCGAATACTCCATTGAAGAAGAACGGAATAACCGCAACGATAATCAGGCCTACTGCACCTATAAATATAATATAATTTAAGATTTTAGTCAAATAGTCTGACGTTGGTTTTCCTGGACGGATACCAGGAATGAAACCACCCTGCTTTTTGATATTATCTGCAACTTCCAGCGGGTTGAATGTGATGGAAGTGTAGAAATATGCAAAGAATACGCAAAGTACAATATACAGAAGCAGTCCCCAGCTATACTGTGGCTGACTTGGATTACACCAGTTATTGGATGATAATCCTCGAATAATCTCACTGCCGATGCCGGTTCCATTAGCTTTTCCTGCAAGCTGTGCGATTACGCCTGGGAAAGACATAATTGAGGAAGCAAAAATAACCGGAATAACACCAGCGGTGTTAACTTTCAGCGGTATATTGGTAGTCTGACCACCCATCAGCTTTCTGCCGACCATTTTTCTGGAATACTGAACAGGAATTCTTCTCTCTGCACCGTTAAGGATCAGTACAAATACCACCATGACAACGATTATTGCAACAATGATAACCCCTGCAAGCAGTCCTTTTGCAATTGTTTTTCCTTTGATGAAGTTCTCATAAAGAAGAGATAAGTCACTTGGAACACGGGAAACGATGTTAATGGTCAGGACGATGGAAATACCATTTCCAACACCCTTCTCAGTAATACGCTCACCGATCCACATCAGCATGGCAGAACCAGCTGTGAGGCAAGCAACTACAGTTAAGCCTTTAAAGAAGTTCATGTTCGGGATCAGACCCTGGCGACCAAAACCGATTGCCATTGCCACAGACTCAAACAACGCAAGACCAACAGTTACATAACGGGTAATGGCAGTAATTTTCTTTCTGCCCTCTTCTCCATCTCTCTGCATCTCCTCCAGAGCCGGAATAGCAATTGTGAGAAGCTGCATGATAATGGATGATGTAATGTATGGCGTGATGTTCAATGCAAAGATTGACATCTGGGTAAATGAGCCACCAGTGAACGCATCAAAGAAATTGAATGCGTCACCAGTGTTTTTAGCAAACCACTCTTTAAAGAAATCGCTATCTACTCCCGGAACAGGAAGCTGTGATCCGATACGGATGACAAGAATCATCCATAATACATAGAGGAGTTTACGTCTCATCTCTTTTACTCTGAAAACGTTTTTGAGAGTTTCAAACATTTGATCACCTCTATTAGATCAGCTCTACTGTACCACCTGCAGCTTCGATTTTAGACTTTGCAGTCTCACTTACAGCATTTACTTTAACTGTAAGCTTCTTGGTAAGCTCGCCGTTTCCAAGGATTTTAACGCCGTCACCAGCTTTGGAAATTGCACTGCTTGCAAGTAAGCTCTCAACTGTAACCTCTGCACCATCCTCAAAACGGTTCAGAACATCAACGTTGATTGCAATGATCTCTTTAGAGTTTCTGTTTGTGAATCCTCTCTTAGGCAGACGTCTGTATAAAGGCATCTGTCCACCTTCAAATCCCGGTTTCTTGTGTCCGGAACGTGCTAACTGTCCTTTATGGCCTTTACCGGCTGTTTTGCCGTTTCCAGAACCATGTCCACGGCCTCTTCTGAAGTTATCGCTGTGCTTAGAACCCTCAGCTGGTCTTAAGTTTGATAATTCCATTATGGCACCTCCTTTTTGTAATTATGCTTCTTCTACTTTTACCAGGTGCTGTACCTGCTGAATCATTCCTCTTGTTGCCGCATTGTCTGGCATCTCAACTGTTTTGTGCATTTTGGTAAGACCCATTGCTTTAACAGTAAGTTTGTGCTTCGGAACTGCGCCAATCGGAGATTTTACTAAAGTAACTTTTAATGTATTTGCCATTTTAATATTCCTCCTTAAGCCAGAATCTCATCAACAGATTTTCCACGAAGTTTTGCAACTTCTTCCGGAGTTTTTAACTGTCTTAAGCCTTCGATGGTTGCAAGAACAACATTCTGCTTATTTCTGGATCCCATACATTTTGTACGGATGTTTTTGATACCAGCTAACTCGATAACGGCACGAGCCGGGCCGCCGGCGATAACTCCAGTACCTTCCGGAGCTCTCTTAAGAAGCATGGAAGCGCTTCCGTAAGAACCTACGAAGTCATGTGTAATGGAACCATTCTCATCTCTTGCTACGGTTACTAATTTCTTAATAGCATCCTCTTTTCCTTTGCGGATTGCTTCCGGAATCTCGGCTGCCTTTCCAAGTCCTGCACCAACGTGTCCATTGCCGTCACCTACAACAACTAAAGCTGTGAAACGGAAGTTACGACCACCTTTAACAACCTTGGTAACACGCTTGATTGATACTACTTTATCTTCTAACTCTAACTGACTAGCATCAATAAGATTACGTTTCATGTGTTTCGCTCCTCCTTATTAGAATTTCAGTCCAGCTTCTCTTGCTGCGTCTGCCAGTGCTTTTACTTTACCGTGGTAAATGTATCCACCTCTGTCAAAAACAACTTCCTCGATGCCGGCTTCCACTGCCTTCTTACCGATTACAGTGCCAAGATATGCTGCTGCTGCAACATCGTCGGTGTTCTCAAGCTGTGCTTTTACGTCTTTCTGAAGAGTAGAAGCAGATACTAAAGTCTTTCCAACGGTGTCATCGATAATCTGTGCATACATGTGTTTATTGGAACGAAATACTGCAAGACGCGGAGTTGTTGCAGTGCCATTTAAATGATGACGTAATCTTCTATGCTTTTTCTCGCGAATTTCCGCTCTAGATGCTTTATTAACCATTTTCTCACTCTCCTTAATTATTTCTTACCAGTCTTACCAACTTTGCGTCTGATAACCTCAGTATCATACTTAATACCTTTACCCTTATATGGCTCAGGTCTTCTCTTATCTCTGATCTCAGCTGCAAACTGTCCAACTTTTTCCTTGCTGATACCGGAAACGATAATCTTGTTACCGTCTACTTTGGTCTCAATACCTTCCGGATCTTCCATTTCTACCGGGTGAGAATATCCAAGGTTTAAAGTAAGCTTCTTGCCCTGCTTAGCGGCTCTGTAACCAACACCGTTAACTTCAAGAGTCTTGGTGTATCCTTCGCTTACACCAACAACCATGTTGTGGATAAGGCTTCTTGTTAAGCCGTGAAGGGATTTCATTTTCTTTAAGTCGTTTGGTCTTGCAACAACTACATGACCATCTTCAACTTTGATTTCCATCTCTGTTGGAAGCGCTCTCTCAAGTGTTCCTTTTGGTCCTTTTACGGTTACTACGTTTCCTTCTGCAACAGATACTTCAACTCCTGCCGGAATAGCAACCGGAAGTCTACCGATACGTGACATACTATGTGTCCTCCTTACTTAGATTATCGGAGAGGTTTTCGCAACCTCTCTGTTTTCAGTGTTTCGTCTACTTCTTGAATGAATGGAGCCGAAGCTTACCATACAAATGCAAGAACCTCGCCGCCTACCTGAAGTTTACGAGCTTCTTTATCGGTGATAACACCTTTATTAGTGGAAAGGATTGCGATTCCAAGTCCTCCAAGAACCTTCGGAAGCTCTTCCTTACCAGCATAAACACGAAGACCCGGTTTAGAAATTCTCTTTAAACCTGTGATGATCTTCTCGTTTTTGTCTTCGCCATATTTCAGTGTGATATGGATGTTTTTAGCAACACCATCTTCAACTAAATCGTATTTTGCAATGTATCCCTCATCAACAAGGATGTTTGCAATTGCAATTTTCATCTTGGATGCTGGTACATCTACTGTGTCGTGTTTTGCAGTGTTTGCATTACGAATTCTTGTAAGCATGTCTGCGATTGGATCGCTCATTGTCATGTTAGTTTCCTCCTCATATTCAGACTTTACATGTCATAGTATATTTATATAAATTTACGTGTTACCTGTGTAACATCATCCCGTGCTGAACTGGTACTGCACCTTGCGGCTTGCACTCGTTAAGGTTTGGGATGGACTTTGCACGAAATTCATGTTCGCCTTACGGCTTACATTCATTAAGCGACTTTCAGCTTCGGCTTACCAGGAAGCTTTCTTAACTCCCGGGATCTGTCCTTTGTAAGCTAACTCACGGAAGCAGATTCTGCAGATTCCGTATTTTCTTAAATATGCATGTGGACGTCCACAAATTCTGCAACGGCTATATTCTCTTGTAGAAAATTTAGCTGGACGCTGCTGTTTGATTTTCATTGCTGTCTTAGCCATGAATCGTTCCTCCTATATCAGATCTGCTGACCCCGGCAAGGAGCCGGCGGTCAACTTTGGAATGTTCCTCTACTTATTTCGCAAAAGGCATGTTGAACAGCTTCAGTAACTCACGAGCTTCCTCATCAGTATTTGCTGTTGTAACGAAGATAATATCCATACCTCTTACTTTGTCAACTTTATCGTACTCAACTTCTGGGAAGATAAGCTGCTCTTTGATACCAAGAGCGTAGTTTCCTCTTCCATCGAATGCGTTAGGATTAACGCCACGGAAGTCACGTACACGTGGAAGTGCCAGGTTGATCAGACGATCAGCGAACTCATACATCTTCTCGCCTCTTAATGTTACTTTACATCCGATCGGCATTCCCTCTCTGATTTTGAAGTTAGCAACAGATTTTTTAGCTTTTGTTGCGATAGCTTTCTGTCCTGTAATCAGCTCCATATCTGCAATAGCTGCATCAAGAAGCTTAGCGTTCTCTTTTGCTTCACCAACACCCATGTTAATTACGATCTTGTCGAGTTTTGGCACTTGCATAACGTTTTTATATCCGAATTTTTTGGTCATGGCATCCATGATCTCATTAGTATAAAGTTCTTTTAATCTACTCACTTATGTCTGCCTCCTCTCTCAATTAATCGATAACCTTACCTGTTGCTTTGGCAACGCGGACTTTTTTGTCACCATCCATCTTAAAGCCAACTCTTGTTGCTTTTCCATCTGCCATAAGCATTACGTTGGAGATGTGAAGCGGAGCTTCTTTTGTGATGATTCCACCATTCTGGTTTGCAGCTGATGGTTTGGTGTGTTTTGTAACCATATTAACGTTCTCTACTAATACGGTATTGTCTTTTACGTTAACGGCAAGGACTTTGCCTTCTTTGCCTTTATCTTTACCAGCGATTACTGTAACAGTATCACCTTTTTTAATCTTCATAGCTGACATTAGGCACCCTCCTATAATACTTCCGGAGCTAAGGAAACGATCTTCATGAATTTTTTCTCACGAAGCTCTCTGGCAACTGGTCCAAAGATACGTGTTCCTCTCGGAGTTAAGTCGTCTTTAATGATTACGGCAGCATTTTCATCGAAACGGATATAGGATCCGTCTTTACGACGAGCGCCTTTTTTGGATCTAACTACAACAGCCTTTACTACGTCACCTTTTTTAACAACGCCGCCTGGTGTTGCATCTTTAACAGTAGCAACGATTGTATCGCCGATGTTTGCATATCTTCTTGTAGAGCCACCCATAACACGGATACAAAGGATTTCTTTTGCACCAGTGTTGTCGGCAACTTTCAGTCTTGTTTCCTGCTGAATCATACTGGTTATCCTCCTTATTTAACTCTCTCTACTACTTCAACCAGTCTCCATCTCTTGTCTTTGGACAGCGGTCTGGTCTCCATAACTTTTACGGTATCACCGATGTTGCACTCATTGTTTTCGTCATGAGCTTTTAATTTATATGTTCTCTTCACGATTTTCTTGTAAAGAGGATGTTTTACATGGTCTTCAATTGCAACTACGATGGTCTTATCCATCTTATTGCTGACAACCTTACCCACGCGGGTTTTTCTCAGATTTCTTTCCACGATTATGTCCTCCTAAATTCACTATTTGGAAGCGTTAGCTTTCGCAGTGATCACTGTCTGGATTCTGGCAATATTTCTGCGAACCTCTTTGATTCGTCCTGTATTGTCTAATTGATTGGTTGCATTCTGAAATCTCAGATTGAAAAGTTCTTTCTTAGCAGCTACTAATTCTTCGTTTAATTCTGCAGCTGATTTTGCCTGTAAATCTTCTACGAATTTATTAATTTTCACTGTTATCACCGCCTTCTAACTCTGCACGAGAAACTATTTTGCATTTACATGGTAACTTGTGCATTGCAAGACGTAATGCCTCACGAGCGATTTCTTCTGAAACGCCTGCGATCTCAAACATAACACGTCCTGGTTTAACAACTGCTACCCAGTATTCCAGGGCACCTTTTCCGGAACCCATACGAGTTTCTGCTGGTTTTGCTGTTACTGGTTTATCTGGGAAAATCTTGATCCAAACCTTACCACCACGTTTGATATAACGGGTCATAGCAACACGGGCTGCCTCGATCTGATTAGATCTGATCCAGCAAGGCTCGGTAGCAACAAGACCGAATTCACCATAATTGATCTGATTACCTCTAAGGGCTTTTCCTCTCATGGAGCCACGGAATTGTTTACGACGTTTAACTCTTTTTGGCATTAACATTATTTATCGCTCCCTTCCTTAGTTCCTTTAGTTGGAAGAATCTCACCATTGTAGATCCATGCCTTTACACCAACTTTGCCATATGTGGTGTCTGCTTCTGCGAAACCATAATCGATGTCTGCACGAAGTGTCTGAAGCGGAATAGTTCCATCGCTGTAGAACTCTGTACGAGCCATATCAGCTCCACCAAGACGTCCGGATACGGATGTTTTGATTCCCTTTGCTCCAGATTTCATTGTACGCTGCATTGTAGATTTCATAGCACGTCTGAAGGAGATACGGTTCTCCAGCTGAAGAGCGATGTTCTCTGCAACAAGCTGAGCGTCTCTGTCTGGTCTCTTAACTTCTTTGATATCAACGATAAGCTTCTTGTCTGTGTATTTAGCAAGTTCAGCTTTAACTTTCTCGATCTCAGCGCCGCCTTTACCGATTACGATACCAGGTTTAGCTGTGTAAATGATAACTTTGACTCTGTCAGATGCTCTCTCGATCTCGATCTTGGAAACACCTGCGCTGTATAATTTCTTTTTGAGGAATGTTCTGATGTTGTAGTCCTCTACCAGATAGTCTGCGAAATCGCTCTCTGCATACCATCTTGAATCCCAATCCTTGATAACACCGACTCTAAGGCCATGTGGGTTAACTTTCTGTCCCATGTCTATCCTCCTTATTTCTCATCCAGCACGATGGTAATATGGCTTGTTCTCTTCTCGATTCTGTAAGCTCTACCCTGTGCTCTTGGCTGGATTCTCTTCATTGTAGGTCCTTTATTTGCATAGCAGGCTGCAACGACGAGATTGTCTGCGTTCATTCCGTTATTGTTCTCAGCGTTAGCAATAGCTGATTCCAGTAACTTTTTGATTACGCTGGAAGCGTATCTTGGGTTGTATGTCAGGATACCAAGTGCTGTCTGCACATCTTTGCCACGGATTGCATCTAAAACGTAGCAGGCTTTCTGAACAGAAATTCTTGCATAAGATAATTTTGCAGACGGTCTTGTCTCTCTATTATTCTCATTTCTGGCTCTCTTAATCTGGCTTCTATGTCCTTTTGCCATTTTAAAGTGCCTCCTTTCGTCATATTCAATATTCAGGTAAACACCTGGGTTGCCCGGACCGCTTCTTGCGATCAGGCAGCCTGGTGAAAAGTACTAACTAGCGAACACCGGATTTCTTTTCGTCTTTTCCGTGTCCTCTGTAGGTTCTGGTAGCAACAAACTCACCAAGTTTGTGACCAACCATATCCTCAGTAATATATACCGGCACATGTTTTCTTCCGTCATGGACAGCGATTGTATGTCCAACAAAAGACGGGAAGATTGTGGAACGGCGTGACCAAGTTTTGATTACGGATTTATCATTTGCAGCGTTTAATGCATCTACTTTTTTAAGTAAGCTCTGATCTGCAAAAGGTCCTTTTTTCAGTGAACGAGACATTCTTAATCCTCCTTATTATTTGCTTAAAGCTTTTCCATCGCGTCTTCTTACGATGAGCTTGTTGGACGCTTTGTTTTTCTTTCTTGTCTTCAGACCAAGAGCAGGTTTGCCCCAAGGTGTACACGGACCTGGACGTCCAACCGGAGCGCGGCCCTCTCCACCACCATGTGGATGGTCATTCGGGTTCATAACAGAACCGCGAACTGTAGGTCTGATTCCCATGTGACGCTTACGACCAGCTTTACCGATGTTGATCAGGTTGTGATCACCATTTCCGATAATACCTACTGTAGCACGGCAGATGATCGGAACCATTCTCATCTCACCAGATGGGAGACGAAGTGTAGCGTATTTGCCTTCTTTAGCCATAAGCTGAGCACCATTACCAGCGGAACGAACCATCTGTCCGCCCTTTCCTGGGTGAAGCTCAATGTTATGAACCATAGTACCAACCGGGATAAGCTCTAACGGTAAGCAGTTACCTACACGGATTTCAGCTTCCGGTCCGTTCATAACTTTCTGTCCAACTTTAAGTCCTTCCGGAGCAAGAATGTATGCTTTCTCGCCATCTGCATAGCAGATAAGTGCGATGTTTGCTGTTCTGTTCGGATCATACTCAACAGATTTAACTACTGCCGGGATTCCATCTTTTCTTCTCTTGAAGTCGATGATTCTATATTTTCTACGGCTTCCGCCTCCCTGATGTCTTACAGTGATCTTACCCTGGTTATTACGTCCAGCGTTTTTCTTTAAAGACACGGTAAGGGATTTCTCTGGTGTTGCTTTCGTAATCTCAGAGAAGTCGGAACCAGTCATATGTCTTCTAGACGGGGTATATGGGTTATAACTTTTGATTCCCATTTCTTTTCTCCTTTCAAATTTGTTCTCACGCTTTTGAATGCGTATATTCGCGATATTCAGAGTGCCAAGAATTCAGAAGAAGCAGGTCGTCATGCTTGCATGTAAGACCGGATTCTTATGAAGACTTGAAAGCGTGTAACGCGACCGAGGAAGCAAAGCTTCCGAGGTGCACTCGTACGAATCGCAAGCTATCAATTAAAGACCCTCGAAGATCTCGATGTCTTTGCTGTCCTCTGTAAGGGCTACGATAGCTTTTTTGGATTTAGCAGTTTTTCCAACTACCATTCCACGGCGTTTTTTCTTACCATCAAGATTCATGGTATTTACGCTTTTAACTTTTGTTCCATCGAACATTTTCTCAACTGCTTCTTTGATCTGAGCTTTGTTTGCTTCCGGATGAACAAGGAAAGTATATTTCTTCTCACCCATAGCAGCCATGGATTTTTCAGTGATCACTGGTCTTTTGATCACGTCGTAATATTTAATATCTGCCATTATGCGTATACCTCCTCGATGGATGCTACAGCGTCTTTAGTTACTACTACAGTACCGTGGCTCATAACATCATATACGTTGATGCCGTTAGCAGCTACAGTCTGTACGTTCTCGATATTTCTTGCAGAAAGGATTACGTTCTTGTCTTCCTGTGCTGTTACAATAAGAGCTTTCTCTGCTTTCAGGTTTGTAAGGACCTTCTGCATTTCTTTTGTCTTTGCATCAGCAAGTGCAAGGCTATCAACAACTACGAATTTATTGTCCTGAACTTTGGAAGTCAGAGCGGATTTAAGAGCTGCTCTTCTTTCTTTTTTGTTCATTTTTACTTCATAATCTCTTGGAGTTGGTGCGAAAATAATTCCGCCGCCTGTCCACTGTGCAGCACGGATAGATCCCTGTCTAGCATGACCGGTTCCTTTCTGTCTCCAAGGTTTTCTTCCGCCACCGCTTACTTCAGAACGAGTTTTCGCTTTCTGAGTACCCTGGCGTTTATTTGCAAGCTGACGAACAACAGCAAGGTGAACAAGATGCTCATTGACTTCAACGCCAAATACTGCATCGTTCAGCTCCATTGTTCCAACTTCATTGCCTTCCATATTATAAACAGTTACGTTTGCCATTTGTGTGCTCCTCCTTTCTTATTATAAGGACTTTACTGTCTCTTTGATTGTAACCAAGGATTTCTTAGGTCCTGGAACAGCACCTTTAACTAACAGTAAGTTATTCTCTGTATCTACGCGTACGATCTCAAGATTCTGAACAGTTACCTGCTCGCTTCCCATATGACCTGGCATGTGTTTTCCTTTGAATACCTTGCTCGGATCAGAACAAGCACCATTGGAACCTGCATGACGATGATATTTGGAGCCGTGAGCCATAGGTCCTCTGGACTGTCCATGTCTCTTGATTGCGCCCTGGAAGCCTTTACCTTTTGAAACTGCTGTTGCATCGATGTGATCTCCAGCTGCAAAGATATCAGCTTTAATTTCCTGTCCTACCTCATATTCAGCAGCGTTCTCAAAACGGAATTCTTTAACGAATCTCTTAACTGCAACGCCTGCTTTTGCAAAGTGGCCTGTTTCCGGTTTGTTCACCAGTTTCTCTCTGATGTCGCCGAAGCCAACCTGAACTGCTGTATATCCGTCGTTCTCATCTGTTTTAACCTGAGTTACGACACATGGACCAGCCTGTAAAACGGTTACCGGAATTAACATTCCATCTTCGTTGAAGATCTGAGTCATTCCGACTTTGGTAGCTAAAATAGCTTTCTTCATCTTTCTTCCTCCTATAGCGGATTGCCCTTTCGGGTAATCATATAATAAATAGCTAAATGCTTATGCATTTACAAGATTAATTATTTTGCCTTCATCTTGATGTCGATATGAACACCAGCAGGCATTTCCAGTCTGGACAGTGCATCAACTGTCTTCTGGGTCGGAGCAATGATATCAATCAGTCTCTTATGTGTTCTCTGCTCAAACTGTTCTCTGGAATCTTTATATTTGTGAACAGCTCTTAAGATTGTAACAACTTCCTTCTTAGTTGGAAGCGGAACCGGTCCGCTAACTGTTGCACCATTCTTCTTAACAGTGTCGATGATCTTTGCAGCAGATGCATCTACTAACTGATGATCGTAAGCTTTTAATGTGATTCTCATTACCTGATTTGCCATAAAAAAAGTCTCCTCCTATTCGTACTCACTATCAGTACGACAAGCGGCGACTGTACACATCTCCGTGTGTGTCCTAAAACATCTTCCTGCTACGGACATTCTCTCACACGTCCCATCCCAAGATGGCTATTGAACTTGTACAGTGACTTGTCGTCAGTTTCCTAACTTGACATTCGCTCCACGGAAAACCCGCCTTACTCGGCGGCAACCTCGCGCTTCATTGCTATCATGTCACAGCAGATATTAGTATACACAAAGGTTTTAAAAATTGCAAGTGTTTTTTTCAAAAAATCCAGATGTTTTTTTGTATTATTTTAAATACAATCTAGGGTGTATCTGAAAAAGGCTTTCTGCAAGATGTGAGTGTGTATATTCCAGTTTTTTCTTTCTTCCTATTATATAGTGCTTCTAATAGTTGTCCGTTATACTCCTGCTGGCAACTGACAATCAGCTTTCATTATTTAATACAGTGGTTCTAAAGCCTCGCGAAGTCATTGTCTTTTCCTTAATAAAAAAAGAGAAGAGGCATCATCATCGAATGCCTCTTCTTTCCTATTATAATAATGAATCAATCTTCATCATCATAGTATTCATCTTCGTCCTCATCTTCGTCAGCAAAGATATCAGAATAATCAAACAAAGTAACCTTTGTTATCTCATCCTTCACAATGTCAGGAGCATCTCCTTCTTTCTTTGCTTTCGCAGCAAGCTGCGCCGGTGAATATCTTGGGATTGCCAGTTTCTTGATCTCAACTGGTTTATCCTCTTCTTCCTCATGAATCTCCGGAGCTGCTTTCTTCTTCGGTGCTGCCTTCTTAGTCTGTGTTGCAGGCTTAGCAGACTTCCTGACTGGTTTGGAGTCCTTTGCGGTAGCTGCTGCTACTTCTTTCTTCAGAAGTTCATGTGCTTCACTTGTAGCACTCTGTACAGCTCTTTGTGGCGCTTCCTCTTCCTCTACATCAAAATCGTCTTCATCGATTTCATCCACAAAGCCACCGGTACGGATCTTACGCTTCTCTTTCTTGCTGCGCTTGCCCTGTGCTTTGATCTCACGCTCTTCATCACGGTACTCACGCTCTTTACGCTTCTCTTCTTTCTTCAGCTCTTTACGGCTCTTCACGTATCCTGGTTCTGTATCCTCCGGATAGTCGTCATAATCATCCTGATCTTTTTTCCAGAGTTCTGCGATTACATAAAGAATAATCAGAAACAGAACGGTAAGTCCAAGAACAATCAGCCCCTCAATACTCTTGGTAGCTGCCATCAGATATCCGATAAACGGAATTGTTACAACAATTTTCGGAAGGTAGCTTCCAATTGCCACATTAATCGGCTGTCCCTGAGAAACAGTTGGATCCATAGCAGTACCTGTACCATTTGCGACATCAGCGCTGGCCAGTGTATAACGATACACTGCATTCTCATCATTTACAAGGATCGGTGTACCCAGAGCTGCTTCTTCGGTTTTAACCGGAATTGCATATGTAACAGATCCCATTGCCAGATTTGACTTGACTGTGGAGTCGTCTCTGATTTCAGTCGTCACTCCAAAGAATGGAGGAACCGCTAATGCAACCACACAAAGTATGGTACATATTACAACAAAATGTACTATAAATTTTAAAAACTTAGACATTGGTAACCATCCTCACTTTTTACGGCAGCCTTTACTGGTTGCTCAGATACTGTTCAATACTGCTCATCGCAGCTTCTTCATCTTCACCATTAGCAGAAAGTGTAATCTCCTCACCGGCGTCAAGTCCCAGTGTCATCATACCCATAATACTCTTGGCATTCACTTTCTTCTTACCTACTTCTACGTAGATTTCACTGTTGAACTGACTTGCCACCTGTACCAGCTGTGCAACGGGTCTGGCTTCAAGCCCTGTGGACAGGTGAATGGTGATTGGTTTTTTAATCATAATAACTCCTCCTTGTTTTCCCTCAGGTCATCTGCAAGCAGGCTTAATTTACGAAGCCGGTGATTTACTCCAGACTTTCCAACCTGTGGGTTCAACATCAATCCTAGTTCTTTAAGTGTTGCTTCCGGATACTGCAGCCGCAATCTGGCGATCTCTTCAAGTCCTTCATTCAGACTCTCCAGGCCCACCTTTTCCTCAAGAAGTCTGATATCCTCGATCTGCTTCACTGCTGCATTAACCGTCTTATTTATATTAGCAGTCTCACAGTTTACCTTCCGATTCACAGAATTGCGCATCTCTTTCAGGATACGGATATTCTCCAGATCCATAAGAGCTACATTTGCTTCCATAATAGCAAGCATGTCTACAATCTGCGCCCCTTCCTTCACATAGAGTACATAAGACTTCTTACGCAGAACCATCTTGGCATCTATATGAAAGCTGTGAATAATTTCCTGCAGCTGCCCGCTGATCTCCTGGCTGGGACATACAATTTCGAAATGGTATCCCTTCTGAGGATCACTGATCGAACCTGCCGAGAGAAAAGCACCGCGTACAAACGCCCTTTTGCAGCAATCCCTCTGATATACAATAGAATTGGATACAAGTGGCATCCCTCCGCTCACTCCCGAAAATTCCAGCTTGGCAGAATCCAGTATTTCCTTTACTAAAAACTGATCAATAATGGAAATACAATAAAGATTTCCCTTTCTGAAACGGTCAATCCGGGAATTTGATACATCTGTCTCTATATTAAATGTTTTTTGCAATAATGTAAAGCCTTTTCTTGAAAGTGCCTCATTTTCTGTCTGGATACGCAGGGATTTTCTCCCATCAGTTCCAGCCTCCAGGCTGCCGCAGAAAGTAAAGATTGCAGCCAGTTCCGCAATCCTGCAGTGTCTTCCGGAGCCGATATGCCTGGAAAGTTCTTCTTTCACCATCCCTGAAAAAGACATTCCACGATCTCCTCTTTCTATTTTTTCAATAGGCGATCTTTATCCACATCTCTGTGCTCCAATCGAAAACCATATTCACCATTTCTGGCAATCCGGCTGTACAACTCCCTTGCAATGGTAACAGAACGGTGCTTGCCCCCTGTGCAGCCAACTGCAATTACAAGGCTTGTTTTACCTTCCTGTGCATACTTAGGAATCAGGAACTCCACCATATCTTCCAGTTTATTTGCAAAAATCCTTGCGGTCTCATTATCCATTACATAATTAAACACGCTTTCATCCATACCGGTAAGGGGACGTAATTCATCTTCATAATATGGATTCGGAAGAAAACGCACATCGAATACCAGGTCTGCATCTGCCGGAATTCCATACTTAAATCCAAAAGACAGAACCGTGACCATCATATTACAGAATTTTTCATTATTTACAAAAATCTTCTCAATTTCCTGGCGCAGCTCCCTTGTAAGAAGGTGACTGGTATCAATAATATAATCAGCTCTCTTACGAAGAAAATCCATTTTCTGGCGTTCCAGACGGATTCCGTCATCTACCCTGCCGTTACTGGCAAGCGGATGGCTGCGTCTGGTTTCCTTATAACGCTTTACCAGCACGGAATCTTCTGCATCCATAAAAAGAATCTCAAAATCATATCCAGCTTCTTTCATATGATCCAGAACCTGTGCCAGTTCTTCCAGAGAGTGACCGCTTCTGGCATCAATACCAAGAGCCGCATTCTGGACTCCTTCTTCATGTACTTCCAGCATCAGGGAAGCAAATTTCTCCACCAATGGAATAGGAAGATTGTCCACACAAAAATAGTGGGCATCCTCCAGCATTTTCAGCACAGTAGACTTACCTGCGCCGGAAACGCCTGTAACAATTACAAATCGCATAATTTATCTCCTGCCGGGCAAAACAGTGTCACTGCTCACGGCCTGACCAGTAGCAGTAAAACGGACTCTTCTGCCTCTTATGTGTCTTAAATCCATTCCAAAGGATTCTTCATGGCTCTAGAATTCTCCCAGAAACTTCACCTCTGGTTCAAGCTTCACACCAAATTTCTCCATAACAATTCTTTGAACATCAGACATCAACGTGGTAACATCTTTCGCTGTGGCATTTCCTGTATTGATCACGAAACCGCAATGCTTCTCAGAAACCTGGGCACCGCCTACCTGATAGCCTCGCAATCCGCTGTCCATGATCAGTTTGCCTGCAAAATAGCCCTCTGGCCGTTTGAAAGTGCTTCCTGCACTTGGATAAGAAAGTGGCTGCTTGCTGGTTCGCATCCCTGCTAGCTCCTGCATACGGCTGCGAATCTCCTCCTGATCACCCTTTTCAAGAGAAATGACAGCTTCCAGAACAATATAGCCTGCTTCTTTTATCACACTGGTTCGATAACCCATGTGAAGTTCATCTGCCTGCAAGGTCAGGACTCCGCCCTCTGGAGTAAGAACCGTGACTTCTTTCAGAACATCCTTCATTTCTCCGCCATACGCTCCTGCATTCATCACCACAGCGCCGCCTAAGGTTCCCGGAATTCCCCCTGCAAACTCAAAGCCAGTCAGCGATGCCTCTCTTGCAGCTGCAGCAATTCCAGATAAAAGAGCTCCTGCCTGGGCATGGATCCTGCTGTCTTCAACTCTGATCTGTCCAAAGTTTCTATACAGCTGCACTACTACTCCCTGATAGCCCTTGTCGCTTACAAGAAGATTGCTTCCATTTCCAAGAATAAAATACGGAACATTTTTTTCCTTACAAACAGCTATGATTTTCTTAATCTCATCAGCATTCTCCGGTACCAGAAAGAAATCTGCCGGACCGCCAATTCGGAATGTAGTATGCCTGCTCATAAGCTCCGCTTCCAGTATCCGGTTATCTTCCAGAATTTCCTGGAACCGCTGTTTTAAATTTACATTCACAGATTTACATCCTCTATCTTTCTATACTCAACTTTTCTATCAAATGATATCTGCGCCAATCCTATTCTTTCCATTGCCGCATCGTTTTATTATACTATTTAACTTCACAAATGTACAGAAAAAACGCATATTTTCCAAGATTCTTTCCATACTAAATGTTGTTATGACAGTTGCAAAACAACAAACTTTTCTCAGCGACAGGTTCGTTTCGTGAAAGGAGATCTCACCCATGCTCCAGCAAATTTTCCTATCCATAGTTGGCTTCTGCTCTGGAATCATCATCGCAGGCGGTGTAGTTGGCCTGCTTATCGGTCTTTCCATCGTTCCCCGCTATGCCGGTATCACTCATACAGGAAAACATATATTGTTATATGAAGATATTACGCTTCTTGGCATTGTATGTGGTAATCTTTTTTTCCTCTATGGCTGGCACATTCCAGGCGGAACCTTTACTCTGCTCCTTTATGGACTTTTTTCCGGTATCTTCCTGGGCGGATGGATCATGGCACTTGCTGAGATGGCAGATGTTTTCCCCATCTTTTCCAGAAGGATCAAACTGACCAATGGAATCCGATGGGTCGTAATCGCAGTGGCCTTCGGAAAAGCTTTGGGATCTTTGTATTATTTTTATAAACGGTGGTTTCCCTGAATTGCGTAAAAAAATCAACGCAGCTAATTTTCTATAATAAATAAGAAGGAACGTTTTTACCAGACTTTCCTTTTTTATCCTTCTTTGACACCTTGGCGCTTTCTTCTTTATTTTCTCCGGTGATTATCGGACATTCATCTGACAGGTCACGGTACCATTTCCGATAATCTGCAGGAGAACAGCCCATCTCTTTTCGGAAAGTCTCTGAAAAATAGCTTGCTCCTGCAAAACCATTTTCCACTGCAATATCTCCCATGGAAGCTGTCTTCTCCAGAACTGCATCCATACTGTTCCAAATTCTGCATTTCTGCAAATATTCGAATGGAGTCATCTCCATATGTTTCTTAAAGAAACGGCAAAAATCACCAGTGCTTACCTGACATGCTTCTGCCATAGCAGAAAGAGTCAGTTTCTCGTTACAATGCTCAGTGAGATATCCTGTCATACGATTCAGTTTCACCCGTTCTCTGATCACTGCATTCTTACATTCCGGACGCGGCTGGGCAAATTTCTTATAAAGACTTCCCCATGCAGTGAACAGCCAGCTCTTCATATCCAGTTCATAGGCCATATCCCTGCCTTCTGCTGTCTGCGCAGCGGCGAGAAGTGCCTGAAGAAGAATGTCTTCATCTGTATCTTCCTCAGCTGACGGCATAAACCTGCAATAAGCGAAGGATTCTGCTTCTGCAACCGGTGAAATATATTTATTCTGAAGGCTCTCATCTCCAGCTGCCAGATACTCTCCAGCCACCTCAATTATATAAAAACTGCTGCTTTCCTTCTCACTTCTGACCAGACGATAGGACTGTCCTGCATTGATAAATAACGCCTCGCCAGCTTCCAGATCTACTTTTTCCTGATTTATCTGACACTGTATTTCTCCTTCTTCTGCCAATAGAAAAGTGAATGCATTCCCACTGATGCATGGCATATGTCCAAATTCCGGCTGAAGCAGTCCCAGCTTATAGATTCTGATCTTATTCTCAGTTTCCTCTGTAAGGAGCTGTACTCCCTTCCCTATAAAATATTTTCCCATAAGGTACCTCTCTTCTTCGGTTTATAATATGAGGCTACTGTCATTCTGTTTATGAGCAATAGCATCATCTTCCGTAATAACTATAACAATACTATCATGATAGTATAAATTCAGCTAAAAAGAAAGTATATTTTACATATTTTTTCACATAATAATAGAAACCAAAAGGTTACTGTACTCTAAGCAAGCAATTCCATTCATCATAGCTACAGGAGGCATTTATGAACAGTTCCATACCAAAAGCAAAGCAGAAACAATACGCCGACTATGTAAAACAGATCACCCCTACCCACAGTCTTCCCATGAACATGGCAAAGGCTTTTCTCACAGGCGGTGTAATCTGTGTCGTTGGGCAGATTATAACAAATTTTGCAAAATCCAGAGGATTAGACCAGGATATGGCCGGTACCTGGTGTTCTGTTACCCTGGTTTTCATCAGTGTTATTCTTACTGGATTTAATATTTATCCAAAGATTGGAAAATTTGGCGGAGCGGGAAGTCTGGTTCCAATCACCGGTTTTGCTAATTCCGTAGCCGCCCCTGCCATTGAATATAAAACGGAGGGTCAGGTCTTTGGAATCGGCTGCAAGATTTTCACCATTGCAGGTCCTGTAATCCTTTACGGAATCATGAGTTCCTGGATTGCCGGAGTGATCTACTATCTTCTGAAAATAATGGAGGTGATTTCATGAATCCACAGACACCAGCCAGACTTACCGGTTCTGCCAGTATGAGCTTTCAGAATCCGGTTTACGTTGTAAGCTGTGCTTCTGTAGTTGGAAAAAAGGAAGGGGAAGGACCTCTTGGAAGCAAATTTGATCTGGTCTGCGAAGAACCTATGTTTGGAGAGGCTACCTGGGAAGCTGCGGAAAGCACCATGCAAAAAGAAGCAGCCGCATTGGCCCTTGGAAAAGCCGGACTTACTCCAGGGGATATCCGCATGACCTTCGCAGGTGATCTTCTGGCTCAGACTACCGCCTCTTCCTTTGGAATTGCCGGAATGGGAATCCCATTTTACGGACTTTTCGGTGCATGCTCCACCATAGGGGAATCCCTCTCTCTTGGCGCCATGTCTGTTGCAGCCGGATACGGAGAACATATTCTCTGTGCCACTTCCAGCCATTTTGCCAGCGCAGAAAAAGAATTCCGATTTCCTCTGGCTTACGGAAACCAGCGTCCTCTCTCAGCCACGTGGACGGTTACCGGGAGCGGTGCCTGTGTTCTCTCCGGAACTTTGCCTGTTCCGGAAATTCCGGAAAAGACTGATCCGCTAATTTCAGCAGAAGGATGTGTCCAAATAACAGGACTCACCACTGGAAAGCTGATTGACTTTGGACTTAAGGATTCTCTGAACATGGGTGGATGCATGGCACCTGCCGCCTGCGATACCATTTACCGGAATTTTTGTGACTTTGACCGAACACCTGATGATTATGATGCAATCTTCACCGGAGACCTGGGAGCTGTTGGAAAACGGATCCTGCTGGATCTGTTAAAAGAAAAAGGATATGATATAGAGTCCATTTATCAGGACTGTGGACTTTTAATCTTTGATGGTGAAACACAGGATACTCATTCTGGTGGAAGTGGTTGTGGATGCAGTGCATCTGTGCTGGCTGCTTATATTCTGCCGGAACTGGCAAAAGGAACCTGGAAAAAGGTGCTCTTTGTTCCTACAGGAGCATTGCTTTCCAAAACAAGTTTTAATGAGGGAGATTCCATTCCGGGGATTGCACATGCTGTAGTATTAGAGCATGTTTCAAAAAAAGATCAAAAGCAGTAAACTAAATAATTGTGCGTACTTCCTGTATAATTGCAGTCCTATAAGCCGTACTGTATTAATTATAATCTGTCTCTACCAACTATCTTTTTCTGTATCTATGAGGAGATGATTTCATGGACTATTTTAATGCATTCTGGGTAGGTGGCCTGATCTGCGCCCTTGTCCAGATTTTACTTGATAAAACCAAACTTATGCCTGGACGTGTCATGGTTCTTCTTGTATGCACCGGCTCTATTCTTGGCGCCATAGGCATTTATCAGCCTCTGATTGATTTCGCCGGTGCCGGTGCTGCTGTGCCATTACTTGGTTTCGGGAATACACTATGGAAAGGTCTGAAAGAAGCCATCGACACAGATGGTGTCATCGGGCTTTTCACAGGAGGCTTCACCGCCTGCGCAGCTGGTGTCTCTGCAGCCCTGATTTTTTCTTATCTGGCAAGCTGGTTTTTTAAACCGAAAATGAAAGAATAACAACGTACTTTATCCTTGCCTGAAACCAACATTTTTTACAATGGGAGTGAATTTCATGAGTGACACACTATACATCCAAACCGAAGAAAACGTGGAGGTTCATCACCCCCATGTCTATCTTCAGGACATTGCCAAGCTATCCTGCACCAATTCCAAAATTTTAAATCACCTAAGGGTTCTCCCGGTAGCAAACCTGGATCCGGACAAGACAGGCCGGTATGTGATTTCTGTTATGGATCTTATAAATGATATCCAGCTCAAAGAGCCTGATCTTGATATTACGCATATTGGCGAACCAAACTTCATCATCACCTATCAGAAGGAAGGAACTGTCAATATTGTTATAAGATGGTGCAAAGTCATATTTGTCTGCCTCGCCACCTTTTTCGGTGCAGGCTTTTCCATTATGACCTTTAACAATGACGTAGACATCCCCGCTCTATTTGAGCAGATCTACACCCAAGTCACCGGACAGCCCACAACCGGCAATACTGTCCTGGAAATCTCCTACTCTCTCGGTATCGGTCTTGGTGTCCTGTTCTTCTTCAACCACTTCGGTAGAATAAAGCTCACCGACGATCCCACACCTATGCAGGTGCAGATGCGTCTGTATGAAGATGACATAAATACCACGATCATTGAAGATATTTCACGAAATAAAGAATGACCGCTCACAGTAAGTTACTGTTCACTCCGTGACCAGTAACACGCTTCGCGATGCACAGAAATCATGCATTCGCATGATTTCGCGCCGCAATTCTCGTTTTTTTTGTGAACTTTGTTCACAAAAAACACCTCGCGGAACATTACCAGTGAACAGTAACCACAGTAACTCTTTCTCGTCACAATTTGCACCAAGCCGTTGCTATTTTTATAAAAAAATGATACTATATCTTTATGTGAATGCTCTCTGTGAACACTTTTCCACAGGGAGCTTATTTTACCAGAAGAGGAGACACATCATGAACAATTACAGAATGGGAACAAAATGTGTTCAGGCCGGATATAAACCGGGAAATGGTGAACCAAGACAGATCCCGATCATTCAGTCAACAACATTCAAATACGATACCAGCGAGGATATGGGAAAACTTTTCGACCTTGAAGCTGAGGGTTATTTCTACTCCCGCCTTCAGAATCCTACCTGCGACCATGTTGCAGCCAAGATTGCTGCAATGGAGGGTGGAACTGCAGCTATGCTCACTTCTTCCGGACAGGCAGCCAATTTCATGGCTCTGTTCAATATCTGTGAGTGCGGAGACCACATTGTGGCTTCTTCTTCCATTTATGGCGGAACCTTCAACCTGATCTCTGTTACCATGGCCAAAATGGGAATCACCGCAACCTTCGTTTCCCCAGATGCTACTGAAGAAGAATTAAACGCAGCTTTCAAGCCAAATACCAAAGTTATGTTCGGCGAAACCATTGCGAATCCGGCACTTACCGTCCTGGATATTGAACTTTTTGCAAAAGTTGCTCACGAACATGGGGTTCCCCTTGTAGTCGATAACACCTTCCCTACACCAGTAAACTGCCGCCCCATCGAATGGGGTGCTGACATTGTTACTCACTCCACCACCAAATACATGGACGGACATGGCGCAGCATTAGGCGGTGCTATAATTGATGGCGGTCACTTTGACTGGATGGCGCACAAAGACCGATATCCAGGACTTTGCACGCCAGATGAGAGCTATCACGGAATTACATATGCTGAGAAATTTGGAAAAGAAGGCGCATTCATCACGAAATGTACCGCTCAGCTTATGCGTGATTTCGGTTCCATGCAGTCCCCGAACAGTGCTTTCATCCTGAATCTTGGACTGGAGTCTTTGCATGTACGCATGCCGAAGCATGTGGAGAATGGACAGGCTGTAGCAGAATTTCTGGAAAGCCACCCGAAGGTAGCTTATGTAAATTACCCGGGACTTCCATCTAATAAATACTATGACAGAGCAAAGAAATATCTGCCAAACGGTGGCTGCGGCGTTGTTTCCTTCGGTCTGAAGGGCGGCCGGGAGGCAGCTTCCACCTTTATGCAGAACTTAAAGCTTGGCGCAATTGAGACTCACGTAGCAGATGCAAGAACCTGTTGCCTGAACCCTGCCACCTCCACCCACAGACAGATGACAGACGAGCAGCTCATTGAAGCTGGCGTACCGGCAGAGCTGATCCGTATCAGCCTTGGTCTTGAGGATAAAGAAGATCTGATCGCGGATATTTCCAATGCGCTGGATGCAATTAAATAATTGCATGCTTTCCACAATAACGGATTGAAATTATAGAGTTTTACACTTTTTATAACTATTCCTACACATAAATCCCCATAACAGACCTTAAATTTGATCTGTTACGGGGATTTTTCTTTCCCTCACTAAAGCATATACCACGTCAATTATTTTCGATGGAGAACTGCCATGTTTTTTTTCCATATTATTGAACTTCGAATAAGCAATAACTTCTCCATCTCCATTTTTACAAATGCTATGCCAGAATTTTTTATTGTAATTCCAGGGCAGGTATGATACAATTTATCCGGTTAACGGAATGCAGCACCAGGGGGAGCGCCCTTGTGCTGCGGTCAGAATTTGTGATGACGAAAACCAGATTGCGAGGGAGCCCGTAAGTCCGGGTTGAGAGGATCCCGTCAGGATCGACCGAAACCTGTTCACCTTTTTTGCAGGTGGATTGTCAGCATCTGCTCGAAAGTCATTTTCGATACATGCTGGGAGGCATGTATTTTTATTTATATGAATAATGAGCCCTTCTCACCATGGCATATTTGAGAATCCATTGCTGTAATCTCTATTCCCAGCTTTGCAGAAAATTTTTTCAAACATTCTATAGTAAGAAATTGGGCAATTTTCTCGTTATAACCGACTTCCAGCAGAAATAAAGTTACTGCCCATTTTATTCGCAGCGATTCGCTTTGCGTAACATTTCAAATGCACAGTAACACATTATATGATCAAACAAAAGCATGGAGGTATTTCACTATGAAGAAACACATTGTATCCGCACTTTCCCTGGCATTATGCCTGGGACTTACCGTTGGGAGCACTGTCACTGTTTTTGCAGAGGACACCAAAACCATTGATTCTCTGAAGATTGCATTTTCCCCATATGCAGATTCCGACACCATCACCACTGCTACCGAGCCGCTGGAAGATTTACTGAAGGAAACATTGCTCACCAAGGGGTATGACGTGGAGAACGTGGACATGACAGTAGGTACAAGCTACACCGCTGTTGGCCAGGCTTTAAGTGCTGGAAGCGCAGATATCGGATTTATTTCAGGCGGAAATTACGTACTTTTCTCTGATGACTGTGACGTTCTTCTTACCGCCCTTCGCTATGGAATCAACAAAGATTCTGATGATCCGAAAGATTGGAATGATGGTACAATCGAAGAAAACACCGATGAGATGTCTACCTATTACCGTTCTATTATTCTGGCAGGTCCAAGCGAAAAGGGACAGGCTTTACTGGAAAAGGTAAATAACGGCGAAGAGCTTACCTGGGATGATCTGAACGATGCTACCTGGGCTGTTATGGGACCAACTTCAGCTTCCGGTTATATTTATCCAAGCTTATGGCTGAACGAAAAATATGGAAAGGGAATCAGTGATCTGGCAAATGCGGTAGAATCTGATTCTTATACAACCTCTCTTGCACGTCTGGCTTCCGGACAGGCTGATGTGATGGTTTCTTATGGCCACATCCGTACCAAATACGCACCGGAATGGAAAGAGACCTTCGGAGGTACAGATGATATGGTAAATCAGACTGGTGTGATCGGAGTTACAGATAAGATTTACAATGATATGATTGCCTACAGCAAAACTTCTGAAGTTATGCAGGATGAAGATTTCCGCCAGGCGCTGGGAGATTCCTTTATTGAGATTGCGAATACGGACGAGGGAAAAGATATTATCAGCGTGTTCAGCCAGGTTGGATATGAATGGGGCGATGACTCCAATTACGATGGCGAGCGCGAGGCGCAGGAGCTGCTGAAGTCTATGGAATAGACTTCAACTTTTCTGAATAGTTACAAAATATTTTAAACTGCCGGGGCAGATTATTTGCCTCGGCAGTAGTTTTAAACGAGGTCAATTTTATCTATGAATTTACAGATTCAGCATATCGCAAAAAAATTTCATAATGGCACAAAAGCCCTGGCAGATGTGGATTTCTCCGTCTCACAGGGGGAATTTGTCTCGGTGATCGGGCCTTCGGGGGCGGGGAAGACAACGCTCTTTCGCATTCTCAATGGAATGATGGAGTGCACTGGCGGACAGGTGCTTCTGGATGATAAGCGCTTTGATTCTCTAAAAGGAAGGAAAAAACGTGAACTGCAAAAATCCATCGCAACCATTTATCAGGACTTTTGTCTGGTGGAGAATTCTACCTGTCTGAAGAATGTGCTGACTGCCGGACTTCCGGATATGGGATTTTTCCAGGGCGTGTTTGGACTTTATGGAAAAACACGTAAAGAAGAAGCTCTGAAACTGCTGGATCGGGTTGGACTTCTGGAAAAGGCAGAGGAACCGATTAAGAATCTGTCTGGCGGACAAAAGCAAAGGGTGGCAATTGCAAGAGCACTTATGCGGCACCCGGCGATCCTGTTGGCAGATGAACCGGTGGCGTCTCTTGATCCAGTTACCGGGAGACAGATTCTAGGGTTGCTGAAGAGTATTCATGAGACGGATGGTGTCACCATTTTAATGAACAGCCATAATCTGGATTTCTCCAAGGAGTTCTCCGAACGGCTTATTGGTCTGAAAAATGGCGAGGTTGTATTTGACGGTAAGGCAGCTGATCTGACTGATTCTATCACCAGACAGATTTATAACAAAAAAGATACCATGCCAGAGAATAAGCGAGGTGTCGCTTATGAATGATAACAAAACAAGCAAATATTCCTTTGTGATACAATTTGCTGTTCCAATTTCTTTTCTGATTTTGTTTTTCCTTGCAGCAAATTTCACAGACTGTGACCTTGTAACTTTCTGGAAACGAAGGAACCACCTCACCGACTTGGTCGTGGATATGATCCCGCCAGATTTTTCCTATATTCAGAAGATCCTGCTGCCACTTTTTTACACCATTCAGATGTCTGTTACCGGAACGGTACTTGGCATCTTTTTTGCCCTTGTACTCTCGCCTTTTGGCGCTGCAAACTTAGGATTTCCAGCTGTAATACGACGGATACTTAGAATTGTAATCCAGATTCTCCGTTCTTTTCCAGCCTTGATTCTGGCGCTTACTGCTACCTTTCTTTTCGGGCTTGGAACCTTTGCAGGTACTTTTGCCATTACCTTGTACACCTTTGCCATTATGACAAAACTTACCTACGAGGATGCAAGTGCCGCCGATGTAAAAGCTTACCAGGCACTTCGTGCTATGGGTGTTTCAAAGTATGTGGCTTATATCCATGAAATTTTACCAGAGATCATTCCTGGCTTTCTCACCAATGCACTTTACCTGTTGGAAACTAATGTACGGCACAGCTCCATTTTAGGATATGTGGGAGCTGGCGGTATCGGACTGCTTCTCAATGAGAAGATTTCCTGGTTGGAGTATGACAAAGTGGGGACCATTCTGCTGATGCTGTTTCTAACAGTGTGTGTGATTGAATATTTCAGTCGGTATCTGGCCGCCTTGATACGAAAAGAGCGCACAATAAAAAAAGAGCAGGCCAGACTGCTGCTTCTGTTTCTGGCTGCCCTGTTTCTGATCTGCACGTTTACCCTTTCCCTGCCGGATTTTTCCAGAACCAGTCCACAGACTTTGCGAAATATGTTTGCTGGCTTTCTGCAGCCAGACTGGAGCTTCTTTTTCTCGGCTGAAAAAGATGGGCTTGGGTATCTTTTACTGGAAACAGTGTGCATTGCTTTTATTGGAACGGTAATCGGAGCCATTGTATCTGCACCGCTGGCTTTTCTAAATACCAAACGTTTCGTACCTGCTCCTGTGTCCTTTCTTTTTAACCTGGTGATCATGGTAATCCGTTCGGTGCCTTTTCTGGTGTATGGACTGATTTTCATCCGGGTATCCGGGCCAGGAGCTTTCACAGGAGTGCTGACATTGGCCGTATGCAGTATCGGACTTTTCACCAAAAGATTTACAGAAGCACTAGATGCCCTGGACCCTCGTCCCTATCATGCGCTGCTGGCCATGGGGGTCCGTCCTCTTCCCGCCATCTGCCACAGTGTCCTGCCGCAGCTGAAGCCTGTTTTCACCTCTATCATCCTCTACCGGTTTGATGTAAACATCCGTGAAGCTTCCGTTCTCGGTCTGGTAGGCGCAGGCGGAATCGGAGCGCCCCTTATTTTTTCCATGAATCAATATGCCTGGGAAAAAGCTGGTGCAATCATGCTGGGATTGATTCTGTTGGTGTGGTTTATCGATATGGTATCTGAAAAAATCGGAGCTGGAAATTGATGGCCAGCTCCGATTTTCTGTCTTCTGGATCCTGTTTAAAAAATCTTTTAAACCTCGTCGTGAAATTTCCAAAGACTTTCAAGGGATCTTTTCATTCTGTTATTTTTCTAATTTTCTATAATTCTCAGCCTTATCGTACTCCTTATGCACGCCATCATCCTCGTACAAAGTATAACTGCTGCCTTCATATCCCAGCATAGTGAGTTTGGAAGTATCAATATCCTTCACACACTCCGCAGCCTCTGCAACCGGAATACACTTACCACTCCGGATAAACAGAGGCACTTCATTTAAGGCAACCTCCACATAATGAACGCCCTTTTCCAGAATCTCCTCAGAAATACTTCCGTCTGTCAGAAATTTCACAAACCTCATTTCTTCCGGAAGGTAAACATAACGCCCTCTTGCGTTCTGCTCGTAAACCGGTGCGATCATAATCTCATTTCCAAGGATCAGCTGGTCTTCCACCCGGATTGCCATCTTATCATCCGGATAAACAAAGCCAAGTGGTTTGAAATACATATCATCGTTTAAAGCGGCCTTCATGTATTCGCTGTACAGATACGGAACAAGGCGGTATCTCGTATTTACCACATTTCGGAAATCCTCAACATTCTCAAACTGATAGCACTCTTGCTCTCTTGTTCCGATTGCGGAATGGTTACGCATAAGCGGAGTAAATACCCCAAGTGCCATATGGCGAAGCACCAGGTCTCTTGTTGCATCCGCGCCAAATCCGCCAAGATCTGCTCCTGTGTAAAGGAATCCGCACATATTCAGAGACGGCAGCATTTTCAGGTTCAGAAGAATGTGTGACCACCAGGATTTATTGTCTCCCATCCAGATTCCGCCGTAACGGTGCATTCCAATATAGGAGGAACGGGAAAACATCAGGAAGCGCTTCTCCGGATCAATGCGGTCGAATGCTTCGCCTGCTGCTCTTGTCATATTGTAGCCAAACAGGTTATGTACCTTGTCGTGACGGATCTTTTTGCCATCCACATTATGATAAAATCTGCGGTAATCTTCTGGGTTGTTTGCGAGTCCGTTTAGCTCGCCCTGCATTTTCCAAATGTGGATCTTACCTTCTTTATCCTGGTAAAACTCTCCGGCAAGTTTCTTCGCCTCTTCCATTCCCTCTGAGGAATAGAAAATAGCAGGCTCATTCATATCGTTCCAGAAGCCTTCAATCCCCTGGCTAATAAGGAAGCTGTATTTGTCTCCAAACCACTTTCTGGCATCCTTGTTCAGAAAATCCGGAAAATGAGTATCCCCCGGCCATACGGCTGCCACAAAATCACTTCCATCCTCCCGCTGGCAGAAGTATCTTTTTTCCACACCTTCCTCGTAAACCTCATAGCCGCTTTCCACTTTTACACCAGCATCAATAATAGGGATCAGGCGTAGCTCCTGGTCTTTCATCTCTTTTACAAAATCCGGGAAATCAGGGAAATTCTCCGGATTCAACGTAAAGTCCTTGTAGGAATCCATATAATCAATATCCATGTAGATCATGTCCAGGGGAATGTGATTCTCACGGTATCCTGCTGCCACCTTGCGAAAATCCTCCTTGGTGGTATATCCCCATCTGCTCTGTCCGAAACCAAATGCAAATTTCGGGGGAATATAGCTGCGTCCAATCACATGGCGGAACTGCTTTACAATATCATAGGCAGATTCACCTTCAATCACATACACATTCAGGTCTGCATCTGCGCATGTCACTTTCAGAGTGTCCATTCTGGTATATCCGATATCAAAAGTCAGTTCAGAAGGGTAATCGAAAAACAGTCCAAATGTTGTCTTTCCGCTTACAATGATAAAGTTGTGGGCACCATACAAAGAACGCTTGTCTTCCGTATGGTTTGGATCATCGGTACAATTGCTGATATAGCAGTATCCTCTTTTATTGATGCCGCGGTTGGCTTCCCCAAGCCCATAAACAATATCATCCTCATCCATCACATATGTAAAATCAAAGCCCTTTTCCAGGCTGATTTTTCCATAAGGAAAAGCGCCATTCGCTGTTTCAATCTTCTCTGTTACTGCCTCCGTATCAAAAGGAGCTCCGTATCTGTATTTTCTGATCATAACAATCTTCCTCGTCTTTCAAAAAAGAGGCAAAAAATTTTGCCCCTTTAAGTCTGGTTATCTGCTGTCCGTTTCTCGTCCAGTAACCTGTTTATTTATATAACACAAATGCCTCATATGGTTTCAGCACGATTTTACCCTTAAATACTTTTCGGTCAAGGTTTGTAATCAGGCACCGGGAACCTTCAAATTCTGCAGGAACTTCAAATTCTGCTGACTGCTCACTGAAATTGCAGACTGTAAGAAGTCTTTCCTCATCCAGCTTTCTCATATATGCAAAAATCTGGTCATCCTCACGGCAAAGCGGTTCAAACTCACCGTACACAATAATATCTTTCTCCTTGCGAAGAGCGATCAGTTTCTGATAATAATGGAAAATGGAATCCAGATCATCCAACTGACTGGCTGCATTGATTTCTTTACAGTTTGGATTTATTTTAATCCACGGCTCCCCATCTGTAAAACCTGCTTTTTCTGAACCGTCCCACTGCATAGGTGTTCTTGCATTATCACGGCTTCTGAGCATCAGACATTTCATCATGTAATCCGGCTCCATCAGCCCTGCATCTGTCAGCTCTGTATAATACTGAATGCTCTCAATATCCTTATAATCTTCCAGCTTATGGAAATATGCGTTTGTCATGCCAAGCTCTTCTCCCTGGTATACATAAGGGGTTCCCTGCATCATATGAAGACAGGTTACCAGCATTTTTGCAGAAGTCTCTCTGTATGCCGGATTGTCATTTCCAAATCTGGAAACGCTTCTTGGCTGATCATGATTTCCCAGGAAAAGACTGTTCCATGCTTTTCCCTGAAGTTCCTCCTGCCATTTGATCATCGTCTTTTTGAAAGCCTTAAAGTCATATCTGTCAGTGGTCCATTTGCCAAACTCCGCATGCGGGGAAGCATCTTCTACATGTTCAAACTGGAACACCATATTCAGCTCGCCACTGTCTTCCCCGGCATATTTCTGTGCCTCTTCAATGGTAACACCAGAAGTTTCCCCAACTGTCATGATATCATATTTGGACAATACCTCACGGTTCATTTCCTGTAAAAATTCATGGACCCGCGGACCGTGAACGCTGTATGGACCGAAATCTCCATACAGGCCGCTTTTCACTTCTCCATCCGGGAAAGCCTGATCCTTTGAAATCATACTGATCACATCCATACGGAAGCCGTCGATTCCCTTGTCACACCAGAATTTCATCATATCGTAAACTTCCTGGCGCACTTTCTCATTTTCCCAGTTCAGATCCGGCTGTTTTTTGGAAAACAGGTGCAGGTAATACATCTGTGTCTCATTGTCGTATTCCCATGCAGAACCGCCGAATGCACCGCCCCAGTTATTTGGCTCTTTTCCGTTTACCGGATTTTTCCAGATGTAATAGTCACGGTACGGATTATCCTTGGACTTTTTGCTCTCCAGGAACCACTGATGTTCGTCTGAAGTATGATTTACAACCAGGTCCATCAGCACCTTGATTCCACGCTCATGCGCCTGAAAAAGTAGCTCCTCGTAATCCTGCATGGTTCCGTAATCTTTGTAAATTCTGCGATAATCTGAAATATCATAGCCATTGTCATCCTGTGGGGACTCCAGCATAGGTGAGATCCACAGAACATTTACCCCAAGTTCCTTCAGATAATCAAGTTTCTCTATAATTCCTCTGATATCACCAATTCCATCCCCATTGCTGTCATTGAAGCTTTTTGGATAGATTTGGTATACAATACTTTCTTTCCACCAGTTCTTCTTCATTTCCTGGCTGTCCTCCTGATATTCTATATTTATTTTCCCACAGAATATTCTTCCCCGGTACATGACCGCAGTGAAATATCCCCATGGCGCGTATTTGTTTTCTCTATTTTACTGCACCGGCTACTACACCATTCATGATCCATTTCTGACAGAAAATATACACGATCAGCACTGGAAGCAGAACAAGCAGATAAGAAGCAAATGCCAGATTATAATCAACAGAAAACTGTTTTTTAAATACATACTGGGCAAGCTGCAGTGTCTGTTGGCTTTCATCACTTAACAGTACCAATGGCATGGTAAAGTCATTCCATGTCCACATGAAGGAAAGAATTGCTACTGTAGCTGTGGTAGGCTTCAGAACCGGGAAAATGATCCTGGAAAAAATCTGAATCGGATTTGCCCCGTCAATCATGGCTGCTTCGTCAAGTGCCTCCGGGATTGCCTTTACCGCACCTGTGTAAAGGAACGTATTCATAGGCAGACCGAAAATAATGTACAGGAATGTAATTCCGAAAATATTATCCAGGTGAAAAGCATTTGCCTGCACAACCAGCGGAAGCATGATTACCTGGAACGGTATAAACATGGCACTGATAAAGTAATAATACATGAGGGAAAAGAATTTGCTCTTTTTACGGTTTCTTGTGATGGCATAAGCGGCAAAAGAGTTTGTGATCAGTGTAAAAATCAGATTCACCACTGTGATAAATGCTGTATTAAGAAACTTTCTTGGAAAATTTGTCATTACCCAGGCATCTGCAAAGTTCTGAAGTCTGATTTTTCTTGGCAGTGCCAGAATGTTGTTCATATCTGTTGGATCCTTGATGGCAATCATCAGTGCCATATAAAGAGGCAGCAGGATGACAAGTACGATTCCAATGATCAGAAGGATCGTAACAGGCCAGTTGTAACGCTCTTTTACTTTCACTGTATTCTGTTTCATCCTAATTTTTCCTCCCTCTTCTCAAGTACACGCAGCTGGAATACGGAAATCAGTACTACTACAACAAAAAGCATAACCGCATTGGCTGACTGATAAGCGAACTGTCCGCCTCCGAAGCCCTTTTTGTAGATCAATACTGCAATAGATGTTGTGCTGGTTCCAGGACCGCCATCTGTCATAGCCATGATCTGATCGTAAACCATCAGATACCCCTTTGCGGAAAGTACCATATTGATGGTAAAAGATGGTGCCAGCAGAGGGAACGTGATTTTGCTGAATCTTTTGAAGCCGGTCGCTCCATCCAGATCAGCAGCCTCATATACATCTGTGTCAATGGACTGAAGTCCTGCAATGTAGATCAGGGTGTTAAAAGCGCATCCGATCCATAAGGATACCGCAACAATTCCCCAGATGGCATGATTGGTTCCAAGAATATTTACACTTAAAGCTTTGATTCCGAGGCCTTTTCCCAGCTGTGGAATCAGGTTCGCAAAAATATAATTGAAAATAAATCCTACGATCAGACTTCCCAGCATATATGGAAGAAAATAAAAAGCTTTGATTGTGTTTTTAAACTTGATCTTTGCATTTAATGCACAGGCCAGGATCAGACTGATCACGTTTACCAGAATGGTAGTGATCACCGCAAATTTGAATGTAAACAAATATGCATTTCCTGTATCCACATCAGAAAACATATGGATATAATTTCGAAGTCCTACAAAATTCCACTCTCCATATCCTCTCCAGTCTGTAAAACTGTACATAACACCTTTTAAGAATGGAATGGTGTGGAAAGTGAAAAACAGAACTGCAAGAATTCCTACATAAATGTAGTAAACCCGGTTAACAGCAGGTTTTTTCCGTGGGGCTTTATTCTTCATGGAATCCTCCCTTATTTTCTTACAAGGCTGCTGTTCACTCAGTGGCCAGCAGCCTTACAATTCATACGGATCAAAAGGTGACAGTTCACGTTCTTCACCTTTCGCCTGTATTTTCCATCAGTCACATAGATCAGTCTACATTTGCAATGTCATATTTCTCATCACACTGTGCAAGGAACTGATTTATATTCTCCTCGTTGTCCATTCCGTTTGTGTAGTTCAGGCACATTTCGGTCAGAAGCGCAGACATATCAAATCCGGATGGATAGTAATGATCTGGGAAGTTTGCAACCTTTCCAGCTGCAATATCTTCTTTCACACCTGCCACTGTCTCATTCTCCTGCTCTACACCTTTTACAGCTGAGAAAGCAAACTGATCATCAATGTACATTTTTGCATTTTCCGGCTCAAGCATAAAGGATACAAATTCTTTTGCCACTTCTTCATTTGCACTGTCTTTGCATACGCCAAGAAGTATATCTACACCAGAGGTTACATAGTTCTGGGATTTCTCATTGGAAGCCGGGAGTGCAAACATATCCACATTGATATCTGCATTTGCATTTTTGTACTGGTTGATTGCCCAGTTTCCATTGATGATCATGGCTGCTTCGCCATTTGCAAAAGCTTTATTTCCATCATCATAGGTAAGTCCCATAAAATCATCCTGAGCATAGTCAAGAAGCTTCATATATTTTTCTGCAATTTCCTCGTGTGTTCCAACGAATGTGGTCTTGCCGGCTTTACGGTCATCATTGAAGCTCTCCGGAGCAAGGTCAGATGCAATACTGTTCCATGGGCAGTTACTTGTCCAAGCATCTTTGTATGTCATAAGAAGTGGCTGTTCACCTGCATCCTGAAGTTTCTCGAGCACATCAATGAATTCATCCCATGTTTTTGGAATCTCAATTCCATGTTCTTTGAATTTGTCAACGTTATAAATGACACCGGAAGCGTTTGTTGCATAAGGAACGCCATATACCTTCTCTTCTTTGTCCTTGTTTACATCATATACCATCTGAAGGTAGGATTCCTGAATGTTGGAAACGTAATCTTCGCTGCTTAAGTCTACCAGCATTCCGGCACTTTCCACCTCTGTATAGTTGTTGTCACCGCCCATTGCTACGATATCAGGCATATCATTCTTTGCCATTCTGGTCTTTAATACAGTTCCTGCATCAGCCGGAGCTGTGATCTTGATTGTCACGTCCTTATGAGTTTCATTAAACTTATCTACCAGCTTCTGAAGAATGTCCTTGTTTTCGGCCTTGCTGGAAAAAAGCTCCAGTTCCGTTCCCTTTGCGGAAGATTCTCCCTCAGAGGAGCTGCCGCATCCGGTAACTGTACCAACCAGCAATGTACCTGCCATTAATGTGCAAATAAGTTTCTTGTTCATCTTTCTTTCCTCCATTATTTTACTCAATGAAGGCTGCGCAGCACTTGTTTATTGAAAGCTTTCCTGGACACGTCTGTCCTGCTTTCCTTTCGGTGGCTTCATAATATCGTAACTTTCCAGCAAAATCAATAGGTTTCTCGAGAAACTTAAATTGTAGACAAACTTTTATTTTGTATTTTGTGCATATTGTATAGTTTTATATCATGAAGATTCATGAGTTCTCAGATTGTCCCCCCTGTCTTATAATTTCCCCTGATAGCAGGGATTTCATGCAAATTGTTTTCTTTATGTAACAGGAATCCAAACGTAAGCTTCTGTTACGAAAAAAACAGTCAGGCTCCAGAGCGTGTTTGAAAAAGGCTTTCTGCAAGATGTGCGTCACAATTTGTGGGAGATTACGCCCGGATGAGGGCAACGTAGCGGGCTACGGCAACCGAATTCGGGTGAAATCTCCCGCAAAGTGGGGCGTGCAGATTGCGGGAATGATTTTTCAAACAGGCTCTATAGCCTGACTGTCTTCTCTTCAAATTCTTTTGAACGATCTGTTCATATTTTCACAGAATCTCTTTTTACAAGGTACACCGGACTTTTTATATTAAACTCTTTTAACTGCTCCCCGGCAACCATCCGAAGCAGGCGGCTGAACGCCAAATGTGCCTTCTGACCTACATCCTGATGAACTGTTGTAAGTCTTGGACGGACCATTCTGGCATAGATACTGTCGTCGAAGCCGGTAACAGATACCTGTTCTGGAACCTTAATCCCATGATCTGACAAAAAGTTCATGGCCTCAATTGCTGCATAATCTGAGGAAAATGCCACTGCTTTTACCTGCAGAAAACGCGGAAGAAGTTCTTTATATTTCTGGATACGGCGGTTTCTTTCCCCCGGGATCACGATCAGACGAGTGCGGCTGCAGAATTTTCCTTCTTTTTCCATAGCCTGCTTAAAGCCCATCCAACGGCTGTAATCACTGTCAATATCTGTTTCTGCAAGAAACAAAGCTTTGTCAAAACCGCAGGAACAGAGGTAACTTCCAATCTGATAGCCGCCTGAATAATCATCCACTCCCACATTCTGGAAAAAATATTCTCCTGCGGGATAGGCATCTATGAGAACCATTTTCTTATTCAGCTTTCTGGACAATTTCCGATATTTTTCATCATTATATCCCAGAATGATCAGTCCTTCTACATTCCATCTGGAAGCAATATCCACCACGTTCTGGATATTCTCCCCTCCGATCAGCATGACATAGTATCCTTTCATTTCAGCTTCCATCTGAATGGTTCCTACCAGTTCTCCTACAAAGGAGTCCTGCAGGGAGTACATTCCATGAGCCTGGGCAAAACCAAGTACCACGCCTATGATCCTGGAACCATGTCCGGACAGCATAACGGAACCCATATGCGGAACATAATTCTGTTCTTTCAGGATTGCCGTTATTTTATCAATGGTTTTCTGGGAAACTCTTTTCGTATTGCCATTTATTACATTTGATACGGTAGTCCTGCTCACTCCCGCCATATCCGCAATATCCTGAAGCCGGATCATCTGATTTTCCTGCTCATATCATGCCATTCTTCCCCGCCCCAAGCGGAACCGGAAATTCCGTTGTCGGTGTAGTCCATTTTTTTGTACATCTCTACTTTGTTATCCAGACAGGTCAGGTACAGGCATTCGCGTCCTCTTTTTTGCTCTCTTTCCACATATCGTGTCATGATTTCACGGGCAAGCCCCTGGTGGCGATACTCCGGAAGAACATCAAGCCCAAGGAGCATAACGTTCTTTCCTTCCGGGTTGTGAAGAGTACTATCCGTAAAAAATTCATCACGAAAAACTGCTTCGTCTGTTGCCACCCCATTGAGAAAGCCGGCAACTTTACCTGTTTCTTTATCCACTGCAACCATAAATGTCTCTGGTGCATTTGCCACTCGTTCTCTCATACTCTTGGCAGAGCAGGCCTCATTTGGCGGAAAACAGATCTGCTCGATCTGAATCACCTGATCTAACTCCTCTGGAAGAATGTCTCTAAATTCGTATTTGGTTGTCATTTTTTCCTCATCCTTTTATATTTCATGCGCTCTCTCCACTTTAATAGGGAAAAGACCGTAAACTCCTTTTTATTATACCTCTGCGTCTTTTTTCCGTCAATGTAATAACGGCAAACGGCATACCTTGAAATATCCCTTGAAGTGTCCCGGAGGACTTCATCGCCGTACTTATCAATCATCCGTACCAGAAAATCAATGCACCGCTCAAATTCAATATTCTGTTGCATAAGCTCCTTCAGTCATTGTTTTGATCTGAGCTTATTTTACAGAACCTGCGGAAAACCACATTGAATAGAAATTGATTGTAAATTGACACAATCACTTTAAAAATATCCGCATTTTCTTAAATCGAATATACGTTCGTGTTATGATAGATATACTCAATCTTAACTACGAAAGGGGAATTTCTATTGAATCGATGCGATTTTTCTTCTATTAGCACTTGTTTAAAAAACCATATCAGCGAAAGTAATCAAATGAGTCAGCCTGATTTTTTATACGAATTATTTGAAGATTTTATGGATGATCCGGCAAATCAGGATTTTTCAATGGATAATGGTCTGGTTTGTCGTTGGCTGACCGGTCAGACTAAAATCAGTCCTAAAATATCCGCTTACTATTCCAAGCCATCCAACCAGAGAAAATTAGCCCATATGTTTAATGCATGGAATGGAAGTAGATTATTACAAAAAGCTATTTCAAACAATAGGAAATATCTTAGATCTGATTGAAAAAGATGTGCGATACCCAAAGTGGCTTGCAACGGTTAGAAGATTTGCCGGAGCACCGCCGGGATTCTGTTCGAACAATTTTCTCCCATCCTGACTGTGTCCTGCTTCCGTAAAATCAATCAGCAATTCTCCCAATGCCACGATATCAACTTTTTCTTCCATTTTTCAGTTCTTCCACAATCTCGTTATAACGTTTTTTATTTAACCGGTAGAAAAATAATACAACCGCAGTCACAATCCACAGTGCACCTGGAATCGTCGTAAATGCATGTTTCATAATTGAAAGTACAATTGCATTTTGTGTCTGATTTGCAATATAACCATATTTTCCAAGTAATCCTGCTAAAAGTGCTGTTCCAACTGCCATTCCGACTTTATTTCCAAGTGAAATAAATGCATACTGAAAACCATCATTTCTAAGTCCGGTTTTCCACTCCCCATATTCCACACAGTCTGGAATAATTGCATAGATTGCGGTATTAAATCCAGAGAAAAAAAACTGTGTGAGACCAGATAATGCATAAAAAATAGCCGGTGATTCTTTGGCATTGAAGAAAAACATAGTCAACATGAAAATTCCTGTAAATAAAGCAAAGAAAGATGCTGTTCTTCCTTTGTTATTTAACTTGCGGAATAATGGTTGAAAACAGGCTGCCCCGATGATAGAAGGAATAATGATGCACATCGAATAAGTTGTGTAGTAGGAGGCATTCCCTTCCACATATGTAAAGTAATACAGAATATCTGCGTTTCTACCATACAGTGTAAATCCAAATAATATCTGTCCTGCCAATGCAAGAAGATATGGTCTGTTCTGCATGACTGCTTTCAATTGTATCTTTACAGAAATTTTTTCTTTTTCCGGAGTAAGCACTGCCTCTTTCGTCTTCGCAAAGCAGAAGAAATGACAGGCTGTAAAAATACATCCATATATGACCGCAACCGTCAGATATCCTGTCTTTGCACTATGACTGCCGAATTTGCTGAGCAGTGGAACTGTGATAATATTTATCACACCAATTGCAATCATCGCTGCAACCGAACGGGATGTATTTATTTTTGCACGTTCATCAATATCCTGTGTCATAGCACCACACAAGGTTCCATATGGAATATTCACACAGGTATACCCCAAAACCAGCAGACAATATGTAATTACCATATAAATGATCTTTCCATTCTGCGGCCAGTCGGGTCTTGCCCAGAATGTCATAACAAGAAGAATCGCTGTGATTGGTGCCGCTACTAACAGCCATGGACGGTACCGTCCCCATCTCGATTTTGTTTTATCTGTAAGTCCCCCGACGATTGGATCATTGATTGCATCCCAGAATCTTGAAAAAAGCATAAGTGCTGACACAGCCGCCATACTGATTCCGAACACGTCTGTATAAAATATCATCAGAAAATTACTGACGAACATCCAGCTGAAATTACATCCAACATCACCAAACCCATATGCAATCTTACTGATCAGCGGTACTTTTCCATTTTTGTTTTCGCTTCCCATATGTCTCTCCTATTTTTATCAGAGTTTCTGACAGAACTCTATTCTTTCCTCATTTGGTCCCTTAATCATAAAATACTTCACACCATTTTCCCAAAATGGTAGTTCTTCGATTCCGTCTGTAATAATTGTGTATTTTTCATTGCAGATTTTCTGATACATACTTTCAATGTCTTCCA
This sequence comes from Blautia faecis, assembly GCF_027662325.1. Taxonomy (NCBI): domain Bacteria; kingdom Bacillati; phylum Bacillota; class Clostridia; order Lachnospirales; family Lachnospiraceae; genus Blautia; species Blautia faecis. Next base: position 62,153 of record NZ_JAQDKY010000017.1, read on the forward strand.
CATCAAGTGCAACATGTTGGTATGCACCGTCTGACATTGCAGCCTGCCCATTTTCAAAAGTCTCTATACAGTAATTTTTTATCTGTAAAAATGCCACTTTTTCCCCTGCTTTTTCATTATAAGACTGCATAATCACTTCAAATCCAAGACTCTTATAAAACTCAACTGTTTTCTGTAAATCGTTTGTCGGAAGCCCGACATGGGCAACTCCGACAATTCCATATTTATTTTCCATACGAACTCCTTACTTTTCACTGACGTTGATAATTACTTTCATCGTTGTCTCGCGGTTATCATCAATATACTGGTATGCTTTCAGATAATCTTTAAAAGCAAATGTCTTTGAGATGAGCGGTTTCAAATGAACTTTGCCCTCATTTACCAATCTGATTCCATCTATATAATCATCATGGCGGTACATCATCGTGCTCTTAATGTCAAGTTCGTGGTCATTTGCCACTGCAAGATCTACTTCTGCCATTCCTGCAAAAACAGCCACCAGTACAATCGTGCTTCCTTTTCTTGCATATTTAATTGCCTGTCCCATTGTGATATTGTTTCCGGCACAGTCGTAGATCACATCCGCCTTGTCCGGTCCAAATGCTTCGAGCATTGCCGCACTGAAGTCTTTATTTTTGGTATTCACACACACATCAATTCCACATTCTTTTGCCTTTGCCAGTCTAAGATCACTGATATCTGTGATCATCACTTTCGCTGCCCCCATTCCTTTTGCTGCCTGTGCCACGAGATTTCCAATCGGTCCTGCTCCAAGAACTGCAATATTCATGCCAGCCACATCACCTATCTGTTTTACACCATGAACTGCCACAGCAAGAGGTTCAATCATAGCGCCTTCTTCATAGGACATATCTTCTGGAATAGGTGTTACTTTAGATGCATCCACTGCAAAATACTCAGATGCTGTTCCTGTCGTCTGAAATCCCATTACTTTTAATTCCTCACAGAGATTATACTTTCCATGACGACATGGATAGCAATGTCCACAATATACCTGAGGCTCTATCGTCACCTTCTGTCCCACATGAAACTCTGTGACATTTTTTCCAAATTCTGTAATCTCACCGGAAACCTCATGTCCTTGTGTTACCGGATATTTTGTAAACGGATGTTTTCCATGATAAACATGAATATCTGATCCACAAACACCAATATTCATAATCTTTACCAAAACCTGATTTTCCTTTACCTCCGGAACCGGAACCTCTCTGAAAATAATTTTTCCTGGATTTGTCATTACCTGTTGTAACATAATTGTTTCCTCCTTTTTCATGTCGTTTTATTTTATGTTTTATAAAATGTTTTATTAAAGTAATTACATTATTACAATGTAAACACAATTTGTCAATATGTTTTTTCATATTTTTATACATTTCATAATTTTAAAATACATTTTTTGTATATTTTTCACAATTAAATCGAGTAGGAGGCGGTGACTAACCGCCGTCCTCTCATATCACCGTGCGTACCGTTCGGTACACGGCGGTTTCAATAGTTGACGTGCACAGACTGATAGGCTGTGGCTAAATCATAGAAGCCACTGTTTATCAGTCTTTCTTTTGTCATGGCTTTCTTAACTGTCGTCAGATTGGCACAATACCAGTGTCCCCTTCGACAGTTTGCCGCCATGTTCGCATAATATTCATGGATTCCCATTTTTATCAGATTTCTCTTCTTTGTTCTGGGCAATTTCCATTGTTTCCATATACACATACGTATTCTGTGATAGAGCCATCCGTTGACGTCATCTATGTTGTTCTTCATACTTGCAATTCCGTAATAGTTAAGCCATCCCCTCGCATACACCTTGATTTTCCCAAGGCTTGGCTTGATTGACTGACATCGCTTACGGGAAGATAACTCCTTCAGTCTGGACTTGAACTTCTTCCATGACTTCGTATGAACTCGGACATAAATGCCTTTTCCGTTCCTTCCCAATGCAAAGCCAAGGAATTTAAAATTTCGGATTGCAAACACGCTGACAGTACGGCTCTTTTCTCGGTTGACTGTAAGTTTCAGCCTCTCCTCAAGATATTTTGTACTGCTTTCCAAGAGTCTCTCTGATGCTCGCTTGCTCTTTGCAAGAAGCACGATGTCATCTGCATATCTTATGCATGGAACACCTCTTTTCAAGAATTCCTGGTCGAACTCATTGAGGTAGACATTTGCCAGCAACGGTGATAGATTTCCACCTTGTGGCGAGCCTTCCTCTGTGTCAATGACTACTCCGTTTTCCATTACACCGCTCTTCAGATAGCGCTTTATCAGCTGTACTACACGTTCATCTTTTACATTCTTTCGGAGAAGATTGATGAGAATTTCGTGATTAAGAGTATCGAAGTACTTTGACAAGTCAAGGACTACAGCAAATGTATAGCCTTGTTCGGCATACTCCTTAACCTTAAGTATTGCGTCTTTTGCACTTCTGTTCGGACGATAGCCATAGCTACCCTCTGCAAACAGCGGTTCATAGATTGGCACTAACTGTTGGGTTATTGCCTGTTGAAGTGTACGGTCTACCACTGTTGGTATGCCAAGCTTTCGCACACCACCATCTGGTTTGGGAATCTCAACTCGTCTTACTGAAGACGGAGTATACTTTCCACGATAAATGCGGTCGGTTATCTCTTGTTGATGTTCCTTTAGATATGGAAGAGCCTCCTCAATGGTCATGCCATCAATTCCTGGCACTCCCTTGTCTGCCTTGACTCTCTTATACGCTCTGTTAAAGTTGTCTTTATACAGTATCGCTTCCAAAAGTCTCGGCTGTGCACTGTCTCTTTCTTTCCATATCCGATTGAATGACCTAGACGCTTTTGCATACCCTTCGTGTTCCGCACTATCTCTCTGCGAACAGCCATTGTTTTCAATGTTTTCTTCCATAGACGGTCATTCCTCCTTTCTCGGTCATACTTAAGACTCCTACTGATTCGGTCCTTCACCTCTCGGCTACTATGACCTCTGCTGACTTCTGTGCGTTCAGCATTGCTTTATGCAATGGTTACCTCTTTCAAGGCGTACCGCACAGACCTCCCTGGGTACCACACGTTTCTTCCTCTCCATCCATCAGCCTCATTTATCACGCAGGATTCCGTGTAGTTATTGGGCTTTGACTTGGGTGGCAGTCTTACCCTCATGCATAACCTTATATGAGATTTCTGTTCGTCAGACCAGAGATTTGCCCGTGGTTAGTCTGTTCCCACATCCGGCTTCCTTCAGATTCCACCTCACGATGGACACCCTTGCCTTCGGCTATATCCTTCCCACTACCGGGCGGATTCGGGACTTTAACCCGTTAGAAACGTGCGCCGCCAGGCGCACCACGCAAAAAAACGGAAAGGAAACCGTAGTTACTGTTTTCTTTCCGTTTTTTACTATAATTTCTTTTTTTAATTTTACACAACTTCTCGTTTTTCACACATATAAAGCGGACATCCGCATTCGCTTTGCAACCTGTCAGTGGGAGCTGTACCGTACGGAATTTTCAGTTCAGAAAATTCCTACCTGTGAACAGTTACTACAATTCTACCATATGTTTTGTGAAAAAGTATTTCGCGGCTCCAACAGCTGACGCTTCTTTCTTATACGAACAATTTTTCAAGTATGAAACATCGTGCTCAAAGCCATTATATGCCATCACTTTTTCTCCCAGTGGTATCATATAATCTGACAATACACCTCCCACATCACCTCCTAGTATGATATCCATATCATATGCCATCCGCAGATTTGATATCAAAACAGCAAGATGATCCAGATACTCATTCCATTTCTGCAAAATTTTTTCATTACCACTTTCAATTTTTTCCATAAATGCATCCAGTGACTGCCTGTTATCTTTTGTCAGTACACTTGCAGCACAATATGCATCTGCACATCCTGATTTACCACAATAACACTTTCTTCCACCGGGAACGAGTATCATGTGACCAAACTCCCCTGCTTTCTGGTTCTGCCCTCGAAACAGCTTTCCATCTATGCAGAATGCACCTCCTAATGTGTGGTTCAAAGACAGATATATCGCATTTGGATACTTTTGCTTTTTTTCTGCAAGCATTGCAGCATTAGCATCGTTTTCAAAATATGCTGGAATTTCCAGAGCCTGCTCTAAAAAGCGCAGACTATAATTCTCTATACCTAAAGCATGGGATTTTAAAACAATCCGTTCTTTCTGATCAATAATTCCTGGAATCGCCACTCCAATCCCAAGTAGCGTGTCCTTCGCTACTTCGCCTTCCAGAAAAGTTTTGACCTTTTGTGCCACCTCTGTACAATAAGATAATTCAGCCGTAAATTTTAAACGGATGCGATCTTTTTTTATAATCTCATCTCCAAGATTTACTAATACCATTTCTATATGATTCGCTGTAATCAAAATTCCCATTGCATGACAGTATGACTTATTAATCCCTATACTTTTTGCCTTCCTTCCACCGGTTGAAGCATATTCCCCAGTTTCTTCCAACACCCTTTTTTCTAACAAGTCATTCACATTTGCTAACACAGTCGGCATACTCAAGTTTAACTCTTTTGCGATTTCTGCCTTGGATGTAACATGATTGTTTAGAACATAATTAATTATTTTTTTTCTTGTTATATTTTTTTTATCTTTATTTTCCGTTTTCTTACCCTCTTTTATTAAATATATTATAAAAGAATTATATGCTTTTTTATTCTTCTTGTAAAGTAATGTTCTATAATAAAAATTTGCTGCATTCAGAAATAGTTACTGTTCCCTCCGATTTTCGTATGCTTATCTCACAGCAAAGCAGTACCACACCGGTACAGCCTGCTGAATCAATCAATACGAAAACGGAGGTATTTTTTATGCGAGAACTCAGAAACACAAAAATCATCGCTGTAGATCATGGCTATGGCAATATGAAAACAGCAAACACCGTCACGCCAACCGGAATCAAAGCCTATGAAACAGAACCACTCTTCTGCATCATTCCATATTTCCCATGAAGAATGTTGTAAATTAGTACTATCCACAACGATAACAGGTAATTTAATTATTCGTATTTTTTCCCAATAATGTAAATCGAAACTACCATACCACCTAATATCATAATTAAGAAAATTTTATTCAAAATATCCCATAAAGCTATATTGAAACAATTGATTATTATAATACCTGCAAGAGGATATAGAACAACCGTTGCAAGTGTCCATATTTTTAAAGTTGTGCAGATGTATATCCAATTTCCATTGTTAAAAGATAAACCAACTAGATGTATTCTAAAAATTCCTTGTGAAACATAATTTATCTTATTGGCATCATAATATGTTGGTAATATGTCTTTTGCAAAGAAACAAAACCATGCACCAAATAAAAGCATTCCCCCTGTAACCAGCAATATATCCCCTTTCATCTCAGCTAACGAACTTTCAGATACAACTAACATAATAATTTCTGTAATAGATATAAAAAAACATAACAAATATGCTAATATCCAGTTTTTTCTATGCTGGTGAATAGAATCCCTAACAGCCATATCGAGAGAGCCTACCACCAATTCCTCGATTTCTTTTTTTTCAATATTTTTCTGTGTATCTATTTTTTCTCCACGTAACAATTCTGTAACGGTAACATCTAATATATCAGCTATTGGTATGAGTAATACGACATTGGGCATACTAAGACCACGTTCCCATTTGCTAACTGTTTTATCTGATACATATAATTTTTCAGCCAAATCCTTTTGAGTTAAATTCTTTTCCTTTCTTAATTCGGTTACAAATAAACCGAATTTTTCATTACTAATCTGATACATATATCCACCTCCTGCACACATATTATAATGAGAGTGTGCATAAATCAATCGACCAGCAGTAGAATTGCAGAATATTAGCACATAATTCATCAAATAATCTCCCCATTATGATTATTTCTATAAAGTTATATTCGAATATTTTTTAAGCCATACTATGGAATAATTAAATCGGCAACTTATAACTATGACGGAAAAAAACAGCCTTCCGAAACTTAGAAAAGATCACTTTCTATAGAATTGTAATTTGCTTCTTTGGCCCCTTATAAACACAAAAGCTGAACAAACAGGATTTTTCGTCCTACTTGTTCAGCTCTTTGTTTACCTGTAAATCAGTTCTTTTAACACAATCTCTTCTGCTGCATTCCGGATATTATTTACAGCTCCAACCCACACCATCTGATCACGAGCTTTCAATTCTTCCGTAACGCCTTGCTTCTCCATCATCTGACGCACCAGAATATCCATCCTCTCCTGTGCTTCATCGTTCACAGCATTCAGATGTTCTGTTAATCTGTCTTCCAACATATACAGAGAATACATTGCCGGACGATGCTCTTTCAGATACGTTTTCCGAATCATTCCATATTTCCCATAATGCGGTTCTTCATCTGTACTGACAAGATTCGGATAGTAAATTCCGTCTGCTCCCAGTGTGTAGGTTCCACCTATTTTTTCAAATGTGCTTTTCATGTGTTATTCCTCCTTGAAATCAGCGATATTCTTAGATCATCGCAAAATATTTCAGGACAGCCTTGATAGCATACAAAATGGAAGTTATCTATTTCTCCTCTTCGTTAAGACCTAGTTCATTACATATTACTTGCTATCCCTGATACCTTATTCTTTCTACCAGCGTTTCCTTTTTCAGATTACTGCTTAAAACGAGGGAAAGCACAATCTGCAAAAGACTGACCAGCAAAATCATAGCAAGAATTGATGTAATTGGAACATGATAGACATTCATTCCAAATATTCCATTATGCTTTGCATAGGCAAAGAGCGCATAGCCAAGTGGCAGACCAACGATAAGTGCTACACATATGGTGCCAACCGTAAAAATCAGTCCCTGTAACTGCAGGCATAAATTTAATTGTTTATTTGTCATACCCACAGCCTGTAATACACCATATTCCTGCTTCTTCGTGGTGATATTGATGATCATGGTGTTTGCCAGATTCATAAACCCAATGAGACCGACAATTGCCATGAACAGATAGCAGCCAAGCTTCATCATACGGCTTGCGTATTCTGCAGTTTGCAATTCTGCGTGATAGGTGTTCAGCTTGATATGAGAAGTATCGGAGAGCAGGTCATTCAGGCTTTGCTCTACAGATGCCACATCTTTTTTAGCACAATCCACCCACAGGTATCCATAAGATGTCCCTTTCGGATCTACAGAGCGGTATACTTCTTCCGGAATGACCAGATAAGTGTCCGCGCTTACAAAGGAGCCTGCGATTTTTCCATGATAGGTATAGGTTCCGCTTCCGTTATCAAAGTTGAATGTAATCGGTGCACCCGCAGAATACCCGTCAGCTTCCATCCACATGGACCAGCCAAAGAAAACATCCCCGTTTTTGACAGCCTGTGCATAGTCCATGGAACCGATATCGCCATCCCCGCGCATCATTTCAAAATCCTCTTGATTTACGATTGCAACCGGAAATTTTGTTCCGTTCAGATCTGCAGAGACGATTTCTCTCGTCAGTACATTCGTTACACCGGGGATGGATTTGATTTCTTTAATCAATGAATCATTCAGTGGGTTGTTCTGTAGGATTGTGTCCAGATTATTCTCCGAATAGGCTTCATCATAATTCTGGGAATAATCCAGCTGCAACTCAAATTGTCCATGGTTGATTGCAATCCGCGCCTCGTACTCCGGGTCAATATTCCCAACATAATTAGAGATAATTACAAACAATACACAGGAAAGCCCCATGGTAAGAATCGTAGCAATGGTTCTTTTCGGATTGCCTGTCACATTTGCCATTGCCATGGAGAAAACGGTGACATCTTTTCTGCCTTTTCGTCTGCCCTGTTTTTGCGTTTTGGAGCCGTCAAGATACCGTGTCGCTTCGATTGGTGAAATCCGGGAAACAATTTTCATGGGTTTGCGCAGAGCCAAAACGACCGTAAGAAACGATACAAAAATGCAGATGAGCATAATTGTTAGTGAAAACAGAGGCACCTGATGGTTCTTGATTCCGGACGATACCAGATTTCCCTGCTCCACCAGCCAGTTGAAACTGACTTTTGCAATCAGGAAACCAAACAGCAGCCCCAGCGGTATCGAAAGAACCGCCAGAAGAATGCCCTCACGAAAGATCAACTGCTTCATCTGCTTTCTGGTTGCACCCAGCGCCTTGATTTTTCCGTACTCCTGAACCTTCTGGGCGATCCCGACCTGGAAGATATTATAAATGACCACAACGGAAAACAGCACGATTCCGAGGATCAGGGTTCCACAAACCACAATCATTTCATAGCTCGGCTGCAATACCCACTGCAGGTAGAGGTCATTGATGATCACGTTTTTCTGGTCAATGCCGCAGGAATCCGCGATTTCTTTTATAACAGGCGCAACATTATTCATAGATACATTTGCAGAATCGCTCAAGGTAAAATAGATATTATATTGCCTGTCACCCTCCGCAACACGCTCATTATAAAAATCCTGCGAACCGAATACAACATAGGAAGCCTCGATGGTATATTCATCCCGGTCATATAAAATCCCACTGACAGTAAATTCCACCGGTGCGTATTCCGACTGCATGCCGGAACGGTACTCCAATGTTACGATGTCTCCGACCTTTACATCATGGTATCCCACTGCATCAAAGAAAGCGCGTCCTGCGGCAATTTCCTGCGCCTTTTCCGGATAGGTACCTTCCTTCAACACATATTCCTGATTATAGGGAAGCATTTTCCTGACCGTTTCATCCGCACTGACAAAGCCGCCATTTTCATTTCCTTTCAGGATGCCCTCCGTACACATGATGCCGATATCAGATATCTCAGCTCTGCGTTCCACTTCTTTTAATTGCGTACCATCTGCGGCGATAAACAGGCCATAATTTCTTCCATATGAGCTTGCCGCCTGACTTTTCTGCAAACGGATCATTCCATTTCCCACAGTACTGATAATCACAAGCAGCATCGTAGTCAGACATATGGACATCATAATCAGTATACTTCTTGTCTTGTTCTTTTTGTCATTGCTATATGCAATCCTGCTTATTGTCTTCATCTGAAATCCACCACCTGTCCGTCCTCAATCACCAGAATACGGTCAGCGACCTGTGCAATTTCGTCATCATGGGTAATCATTACGATTGTCTGTCCATATTTTTTTGCTGTCATCTTAAGCAGAGCGATTACCTCATCACTGGTCTTGGAATCAAGATTTCCTGTCGGCTCATCTGCAAATATAATTTCCGGACGATTCACCAGTGCTCTTGCAATTGCTACTCTCTGCTGCTGTCCTCCGGATAACTGATTTGGCAGATTGTAAATTCTCTTTTCAATCCCCAGAGTTGCAATAATATCATTTACATACGCTTCATCCACTTTTCTTCCATCCAGCCCCAGTGGCAGTACAATATTTTCCCAGACATTAACAGATGAAACCAGATTAAATGCCTGAAAAACAAATCCGATTTTTCTTCTGCGGAAAACAGCAAGGGCATCTTCCTTCATCCTGTATAAATCTTTCCCTGCTAAAGTAACACTGCCTTTTGTCGGGGTGTCTAGCCCTCCAAGCATATGAAGTAATGTACTTTTACCGGAACCTGACTTTCCAACAATTGCGACAAATTCTCCCTGCTCAATCTGAATGTCCACCTGATTGACCGCTTTGACCTGATTCTCACCTGCGCCATAAAACTTACAAAGCTGCTTGGTTTCTAATATCACACTCATGTGTTGCCTCCTTTTCAATTCTGTAAAGCGTACCTTTTCAGCACGCTTTCTTTGCCTGTTTATATATTTGGTCATTTTTCAACCTACATCCAAATTGTATCAGGATAATCTTTCATTTCACTTTCAAAAAACGAGCAGAAATCTTACAGAATTGTAAGATTTCTGCCCACTTAAAATTTAACCAACATATGGTAATTGAATCACAATCGTGCTTCCTTTTTTCTTTTTGCCGGAGGTTACCATGATTGTACCTCCGTGTTTTTCGATAATTTCTCTCGATAGAAAAAGTCCGATTCCTGTACCACTCTTTTCCATAACCTTCCTGGAACTTCCTCTGTAAAATCGTTGAAAAATTTTGTGATACTCATTCTGCGGAATACCAATTCCCTGATCCTCAATTTCCATTCTTACAAGATCGTTTCTTTTTTGTAACCGGATAAATATTTTTGAACCATCCGGGCTGTACTTGATTGCATTATCCAAAACGTTGATCACAGCTTCACCAAGCCATCTTTTATCCTGCATAACCATGCATGTTTCCAGCTCTTTTGCATAGTCAAAAACGAATTCAATTTCTTTCTCGTCCGCTTTTGGATAAGTACAGTTCACAGCAGATATGACAGTATCCATAAGCGGAAGTTTTTTCTTATTAATCTGAATCAGTCCAGTTTCCATCTTAGATATTTCAAGAAGCGACTGCAATAATGTCTCCAGTCCATCCAGAGCACTCCGACAACGGATACGAAACTCCTCCTGTTCTGTGGCACTTAAGTCATTCTGCATCAGCACACTAAAACATGTATCCAAAGCTGCAACCGGTGTCTTTAACTGGTGAGAGATATCAGAAACCATTTCTTTCGTGCTCTCTTTTTCTTCCCGTGCTTCTTCCTTTAGCAACTGAATATGATGTCCGATTGCTTCAAGCTGGTCATTCAATTTTTCCAGTTCTGCTGGATTTTCCGTTTTCAGTAAAGCATCAAATTTATTTTCACGGAATCTGATCAGAATTTCTTCCAACTGGTCTAATATTTTCTGATGACACGCATCTTCTTTTTTCTTCCAATAAAGTAAAAAAGTCAAAAGAAGCACGCATATCACAGTGCTTACAGCACCGGTCACCATAACCTGATGCCGGAATTGCGAATAAAATGCATTCCCTTTATTCCCCCAGTATCCATATTGCTCCAATAATCGCCTTCCCTGTTCGTTAGTTTCAATATCCTTATCCTTAAGCAATTCCGAAACAGCATCCAGCCCGGAAACTTCTTCCTTTGCAGCAATCTCTGTCATAAGATTCATTTTATATTTATAATCTTCATAAAACACATACGTGGTAAAGCAATTTAATATTGCAAACAATAATATGACAGGTAATACTAAGGAGAGCACTACTGTAATCTTCTTGCGATATCTCTTTGTCACTGCCTTACCTCCTGATTCCATATATACCCAAGACCTCTGATATTCTTTATATAGACCGGTGCAGCCGGATTGTCTTCGATTTTCTCACGGAGTCTTCTGATATTGACAGCGATTGTATTTTCATCCACAAAATCCCCTTCCAGATCAAACACATTTTCCAATATTTGTGTTTTTGAAAGAATCTGTTTCGGATTCTGAAGAAAAAAAGTCAGCATTTTCAACTCCGTTTTTGTCAGACTGATTTCACGACTCTTTATCAGGACTTTCATTTCTCCTGCGATAAAGACGATATCTCCCGAAATCATCTTTCCGGCTTCCGTTTTCTCCTGTCTGCGGCGGAAATGTGCTTCTATTTTCAAAAGAAGTATCGAAAGACTAAACGGCTTTGTAATATAATCATCTGCCCCTGCTTCATATCCCATGACCTGATCCATCTCCTGATCTAGTGCTGTAAGACAAATAATGTATGTATTATAATTGCATCTCATCCACCTTACAAATTCCAGTCCATTCCCATCCGGAAGATTCACATCACAAATGGTAACATCCACATTATTATCACTTGCAATTCTTTTCGCTTTTTTCACTGATTCTGCTGAAAAAACCTCATATCCGGATTTTTTCAGTGAAAATGTAATTCCACGATTTAAATTTTCATCATCTTCAACCACGAGTATACCTGGCATAGCATCTGCACCTCTCTTTATTAACTATTCATCTTAAAATGCTTCAATGCCTCCACAATTGCACTCTCTTTATCTTCTGGACACTGCGGTTGCCTGCTATCTTCATTTTTAGGTAAATTATAATTCTTTCCAACCTCAATTCCGCATTTTCTCTTTACCTGTGAGATATACAGATTGGAAACCTTCATGCCGGCATTATGTTCAGCCACATATTTCTTTATCTCATCATATGTAGCCTTAGTCTCTGCAGATGTTATATCCATATCATCAAGTTCAATCGTGACATTAATGTAATTATCCGGCTTTTGTTTCAGTTGGGACAAAAGAACAACCGTCTCCACCGACACCGTATTCGGGAACATATCAACCGGGCAGACTTTCTTCAATTCGTAGCCTCTTTCACAAAGATACTTCAAATCCCGTGCCAGAGTTGCGCTGTCGCAGCTTACGTAAACTACCCGGTCGGGCTGCATTTTGATAATGGTAGAAAGCAAGGTCTCGTCGCAGCCTTTTCTCGGCGGGTCTACTACAATCACGTCAGCACGCTCACCAGTGCGGGCAAACTGCTCTGGAAGCACTTCCTCTGCTTTTCCCACAAAAAATTCCGTATTATCAAATCCGTTCAGGCGTGCATTCTCTTTAGCATTCTCAATGGCAGCAGGAATGATCTCCACGCCCCTTACCATCTTTGCCTTCTGCGCAAGAAACAGGGAAATGGTTCCAATTCCACAGTAAAGATCCCACACAGTCTCATTTCCGGAAAGCTGTGCATATTCCAGTGCTTTTCCATAAAGACGCCCTGTCTGATAAGGATTTACCTGAAAAAAGGACAGCGGCGAAATCTGATAGGAAATCTCTCCGATCTTGTCTGTAATGTATGGCTGTCCCCAGAGCAGCCGCACCTTTTCCCCAAGGATCACATTATTTCGCTTCTTATTCACATTTACCATCACACTGACAGTCTCCGGAATCTGACGAAGGGATTTCACCAGAGCCTCTTCGCCAGGAAGCTTCTCCCCGTTAATTATCAGACAGACCATCATCTCGTCCGTAAAAAAGCCATATCGGATCAGCACATGGCGCACTAAACCCTTGCCAGTGTTCTCATCATACGGCTGAATATGGAACTTCTCCATATGCGCAATCACACGGTCCAAAACCTCCTTATTCCGTGTTACCCCAAGAGCACAGTCCCGGTTCTCAATAATACTGTGTGTACGGCCGGCATAAAATCCGGTAATAATTCTGCCGTCTTTTGACTTTCCAACTGGAAACTGCGCTTTATTTCTATAGTGGAAAGGCTGCTCCATTCCTAGGATTTTCTCCATAGGAATATCTATAAAACCGCCAATCCGCTCCAAATGCCCCCTGACTTTGGAAGTCTTAAATTCCAGCTGCTTCTCATAAGAAAGGGCCTGCAGCTGGCAACCTCCGCATTGTCTTGCGAACTGACACTTCGGCTCCACACGGTCAGGAGATGGGGTGATAATCTCCTCCAATCTTCCGTAACCGTAATTTTTCTTCGCTTTCATGATCTTTGCGCGGACTGTGTCTCCGATTACTGCATCTTTGACAAAAACGGTGAAGCCATCAGCCTTTCCGATACCTTCACCGTCAATTCCGCAATCTTCAATCTTTAACGTAACAATATCATTCTTACGATACTCCATAAAGATTACCATTCTCCTGTCTTTCTTAAGTTAGATTCAAATATTCTGTTAAATCCAAGCCATTCTTTCTTGCTCTTATCTGCTGCAAAAATCTCGGTAAGAGTCTCCATGCGGGCATCTGTATTATCTGCAAGATTCAAAGCAACTGCCTCTACCATAGCAGGTTTCTTAGGGGAACCGTACTCAAGTTCGCCATGATGTGCCAGAATACAATGTACCAGCTGGTTCTCCAGATCCAATGGAAAGTCCGGTATCTCCTTAATCAGATCATGAATCATCTGTGCTCCGATTATAATATGGCCCAGAAGCTGTCCCTCATCTGTATAATCATTCAGTGGAAAAGAAGAAAGTTCTCTTGTCTTTCCTACATCATGAAGAAGTGCTGCTGTGATCAGCATATCTCGATTGATCACCGGATAAGCAGATGCCATATAATCACAAAGCCTGGCAACACTTAAAGTATGCTCCATCAGCCCGCCTATAAAGCCATGATGTACGGTTTTGGCTGCGGAATGCTCCTCGAAAGATTTTAAAAATTCTTTATCCTCTATAAACAGTTTCTTCAAAAGTGTATTCAGATAGGTATTCTTCACAGTGCCGATCATGGCAACCAGCTGGGTATACATATCATCCGTGCTGTTCTCACTTACTGGAAGATAATCTGCCGGATTGTACTCACCCTCGCCTGCTTTGCGCACACGCTTGATATTCAGCTGCATAGCTCCTGCAAAGCTGGTCACGTCTCCCATGACTTCAATGTAATCCAGTGCGTCAAAATCATCAATTCCAAGAGAATTCGGATCCCAGATCTTTCCATCCATCATTCCAGTCTTATCCTGGAGTATAATATTCTCATAAGGCTTTCCGTTCTTGGTCACAGCCGGCTGCTTCTGCTTACACAGATAAATGCCACTGATCCGGTCGCCTTCATGCAACTCATTTAAAAAACGCATAATTTCCTTCCCTTTCTAAAAAAGACACGTCCGTTTTCCCAGACATTACAATCTTTTGTATCATAACAAATATTTATGAACATTTTATGAATTTCTCCCCACTTTTTCCTTTTCAAGTCCTTGAAAATCATGTACAATAAGGTGTGCAGTAATTATTGTTTACAAATTTGCTATTTAATGTGTTGGTCA